>JAIKZS010000060.1 GCA_024682035.1 Bacteroidaceae bacterium | reverse complement strand
TTACCACGAAGAACACTAACACATAAATATTGATAGGCCATGACAGTAGCTTCCACTCTACGGCTCCTATACTGAGTTGTAGTAGCAGTCCTGTCACGATAAGCCCCGCTCCAATGACGAAGCCTTCTTTCATGCTCCACGATTTATTCCACATCGTTTTTTCAAAATTTTTGCAAATATCCGAATAATAATTGACTTCTGCAAATTAGGCTGTGGGGTATTGGCCATTTTTTCCGCCACAAAAAAAACTCCATAGTATATAATAAGAGGAAAAAAAAATTGGAGCTTTGGAGTTTTAGTATTATAGAATAAATCGTAAGAGAGTAAAAAAAAACTGCTCCCCTAAAAAGAGAGCAGTTAAAGAAATGTTCGTTATGGCTACGGCTCTAAAAGCTTACCATTAGCCTTTGCCTCAGAAATCCATATTGGCACCACCTCATCTAAGAACTTAGCCTTCTTCTCTTTCATCGTCGAAGGATGCAAGCCAATATACTCCTGAGCCTTCTCCTTGGTAGAAATATCAGGCATTGGCACCTCTGCCAAATAACCATGCTTAGCCAGCACCTTAGCAATTAAGCGACGAGCCTCCTGAGCTTGAATTAAGCCATCAGAGAAAATGCGCATCACCTCTTGTGGAGCATGGAATGAAGAACCATGAGCCGCAAAGCCATAGTCCCAACGCCACTGACTACTACGAATGAGTTGCAACACTTCCTTCATCTCCTCCTCGGTGGCGCCCTGGTCCCAAGCAAACTTAGCCTCGATGTGAGCAGCTGCCAATTCCTTCTCCAAGGAAGTACGCTTCTCACGCGTCATGGTTTGGCGATCATACACATTCTGACGCAAGGTCTCGGCATCCTGACGGTGACATGTCTGACAAGTACGTTCAATTTTTGCCAATGGAGACATTACTTGGTGATCGGTAAACTTCACACCACCCTCGCTCTTGTAAGGCATGTGGCAATCAGCACATGACAAGCCACGCTGACCATGAATGCCCTGCTTGAACAACTCATAGCCCGGATGCTGAGCTTTCAGCACAGGCACTTTTGACAATGGGTGAATATAATCATAGAAACCAATCTCATCATAATAAGCCTCGGCATCCTCCACCGTCAAGCCTTTATCTTGTGGAAACATCAGATAATCGGTACCTTTCACAAAATAATACTCTGTGTGGCACTGAGCGCAAACCAAAGAGCGCATCTCCTGGTGCGAAGCCTTGTTCACATCCATTCCTGCACGTTGCCAAGCCTCATACAAAGCAGGACGAGCAGGACGAAGTTCCATGGTACGAGCATCGTGACAATCAGAGCAACCAATAGGATTTACAATCTCGCTACCCAGCTCACTCCAACGCTTGTGGTAATACTCCTCCAAGCCCAGTTCACGCATCATGCGAGGTACATCCGGACCCTTACAAGTCCAGCAAGTAGCCGGTTGCACATCCTTGTCGCCATCCACACCTGGATTACCCGTACGCAAAATAGCGCGCATATCTTCCAATGCATGCTTGTGGCCACGAGGCGTATTATATTCCTTAGAGAAAGCATAACCCGCCCACAGAATCACCATCTCAGGACGGTCGCCTAATTCATCGGTTGCCTGATTACCGTTATACAGACTCTTAAAGTCGGTATTTTCGGTCATTGACCATGTTTCATACTCACGTGGAAAATCAGCCTTGAACTTTTCGTTCTGAGAAATAATGCTGTCGGTAAACACTGTGCGCTTGTTATTGAACACGCTCACAACCTCCGCCCTACGCTCCATCAATGATGAAACGAGCAAACCTAAAAGAAACACAACGACCATTGATCCACCGAACAATAGCCATCCTTGCCATTTTTTTAGTTCTTTAGCCATAATATCTAACCTTTAATTTTATCATAGTTAAGCCCCGACACCTATTCTTTATTGAATGGAAACACATTTTGCACGGGGATAGTTTATCATACCATAATATAACCACTTAAAGGGCGTAAATTAGTCGCCCATTAAATTTTGCAACCACTGAGGCACTGGCGAAGGTGGCAATGGCGTTACTCCCTCGGCGCCCGGAGTTGATGAAAGCGAATTCATGCCACCATGAGGCACATTGCGATGGCAATCCCAACAAACCTTACCACCTTCTCTCATCTGCTCCATATAACCCATTCGACCGGTCTTTACAAACTCCTGATTCAGCTGAGTGTGGCAACGAATACAGTTATCCATTATCACCTCGGCACTCATCTCCTCTGCCATAATGGCCTGGTGTTCACTGTGCGTAACAAAATAAGCCACATGCTTCAAACCATCCATCGCCTTGAAGCCATATTTCATAGCCAAGTTCTGATGTGGCACATGGCAATCGTTGCACGTAGCATCGCGCCCATGACTGGAGTGCGACCAAGTAGCATAATAAGGAGTCATGATGTGACAGTTGACACAGGCAGCTGGATCATCAGCTATATAGGTATGCGCTCGAAGCAAATAAAGGAATAATCCTCCAAGTCCGCATATCACCCCTGCCACTACCAGCAGTAAGATTTTTTGTCTGCGTGAAAACAAACATAGTATCTTATCAAGAATTTTCATAGTAATAGGTCGGAACAGTCTTTTACAATTATTAAACTTTTCTTTTGCAAATCTACTAACAAATGAGGATAAAACAAAGCATTTTAATATGGGAAACATATAATAATTGTTAACATGTGTATTATTCCATAAAAATATTAAAAACGAGAAGAAATAAATTCTAGCAAAAAACCTACTATGAAGTAAAAAAACACATTTCCGATTCACTGAACAATATGCCCCATTCGCAGAAAATTTTTTACAAAGGAAACAACTCCCCGTATCTTTGCATCAGAAAAAAAAACAGCATGAATTATGATAAATGAGGTAACAAGATTGTATGAGCCTATCACATTGGCAGAAATGAGCGAGGTTAAGCTGATGAACCGTATCGACACAAAGTTTGTGACGACGGTTCAAAAGCTAACTCAGCTGCTCCAGATGGCAAAGGATGCATACTGGATGCAAGAAATCGACGGACAACGAAACCTGGCTTACGACACAACTTATTTCGACACAAAAGACTACGACATGTACTCCAAGCATTTGCATGGCCACACGGGCCGACAGAAATTGCGTTTTCGCACCTATGTCAGCTCTGGCCTGCAATTCATGGAGGTAAAGACAAAGAACAATCACAACCGTACCAAAAAGAAACGTATGGAAGTAACCGATATGAACATTAATGATTCAAATAAAGTGCAGTTCTTACATGATCACCTACACTACAATGTAAGTGATTTGCAGCCAGCTCTGAACAATCACTTCAACCGAATCACCCTTGTGAATAAGGCCAAGACTGAACGCTTGACCATTGACACCGATTTGGAATTCAACAACCTGCAAACTGGTACGATGTGCAACATGGAAAACCTGGCCATCATTGAACTGAAACGCGATGGTTTATGCTACTCTCCGGTGCTGGAGATGTTGCGTCAGCTAAACATTCATCCGCACGGTTTCAGTAAGTATTGCATGGGTTCGGCCCTGTCGAACGATAAACTGGCTATCAATCGTTTCAAACCCAGGTTGATTGATGTAAGAAAAATATTGAATAATAAATAATAAAACAAATAATTAATTATGGAAAATTTACTTTCTACAGATTTTATCAACATGCTGATCAGACTGGTCATTTGCGTGTTCTTTAGTTGGTTAATCATTGACCGCTTGTATTATGCCAAGAGTCAAAGACGCGACTTTTACTTTACATTTATGCTCATTTCCGTTGCCATCTTCTTGCTGGTATTCTTCATGATCTTCGTGCTCGACGATATGAAAGGCAAGACAGGTATAGGTATCGGTATCGGTTTGTTCGGTATCTTCAGTATCATGCGTTACCGCACCGACTCGATGCCTGTCAGGGAAATGACTTACTTGTTCGTGATTGTGGCACTGGCCGTCATCAATGCACTGGCTACCGTCATCAGCTATCCCGAACTGTTTGTCACTAATATCGTAATGGCCTTGTTGGTATGGGTATGTGAAATCAACCCTTGTATGAAGCACACCTCTACTAAACTCATCCAGTACGACCGCATTGAATTGGTAAAGCCTGAAAACCGTGATGTATTGTTGAACGACCTTCGCAATCGTACTGGCCTTGACATTGTTGATATTGAAGTGGGTGGCATGGATTTCCTGCGCGACATGGTTATGCTCCGCATCACTTACAACCCTACAGACAAGTTACCTAGCTCTATCGAGTCGATGACTAAACTGTCTAAAAAAGATTTATAAAAAAACAATCAAATAGGTTATGAAAAAAACATTAGCTTTATTAATTTGCGTCATCACATTGCCACTGGCTGTTTGCGCACAAGACAAGAGTGATGATTTTGGTATCTGGACCTCGGTAGGTGTTGAGAAGAAAATAAACAAAAAGCTGTCAGTAGGCATTGAAGGTGAGTTTCGTACACGCAATAGTGCAAAGACCGTAGATCGTTGGACAGGAAGTATTAATGCTGACTATAAGTTGCTTCCTTGGTTAAAAATTGGTGCTGGTTATAAATTTATCTACAACAACAGAATAGAAAAGATTACTTACAATAGCGACGGTTCTTACAACAATTGGCGACCTTCTTACTGGACACCTCGTCACCGCTTCAACGTTGACCTTACAGGCACATTGAAAATCAATCAGTTCAGCCTTTCTCTCCGCGAGCGTTGGCAATACACTTACCGCCCTGAAAAAACTACAACACGCTATGATTTCGATAATGAATGGTGGGAAGATACTGATGTAAGCAGTAAGCACAGTCACGTACTTCGTAGCCGTTTCCAGGTAAAATATGACATACTTAACTGTCCTATTACTCCTTTCGCTAATGTAGAACTTTACAACAACTGGAGCCTGGACAAGGTGAGATATACACTGGGTGCCGATTGGAAAATAACTAAGCAACATGAAATCAGTGCTTTCTACCGTTATCAGAAAGAAAACAGTGATGA
>JAIKZS010000097.1 GCA_024682035.1 Bacteroidaceae bacterium | reverse complement strand
GGTACATTATGGTGCCAAGACTGATGGCGCTGTTGACCGCAACCACAGTGCAGGCCGTGGTGGTGCCATTCCTTCTTTGGGAGAGATTCGCAACTGCCACATCAACGTGGGCACAGGCAAGGAACTGACAATACGCCAGTTGTCGGAACTGGTAGTACAAACTGTGGGATTTGAGGGCACCGTGGAGTTTGACACATCAAAGCCTGACGGTACCATGCGAAAGCTCATCGATGTAACCAAACTTCATTCTTTAGGATGGATGCACAAAGTGGAAATTGATGAGGGAGTGAAAAAGTTGTTCGATTGGTATCAGCAATCACTTACTCCATTGACTTAACACAGCTACCTTCCCTCGAAGGGAAGGAGCTTATATATCACTTTATCCTTCTATTTCTGATAATTCCAGCCAACGGAACGATTTCTCATCCAGTTCTTTCTCTAAAAGAGGTAGGCGTTTTGATTTCTCTGTAAGAGCCTCAACCGACAAGGTTCCACTGCAGAGGTCTGTTTCCAGCTGTTTTTTCTCGGCTTCCAATGCCTCGATTTCTTTACCCAATTGTTCGAACTCACGTCTTTCCTTGAAAGACAATCTGCGCTTATCATTCTGCCGCTGTCGTTCAACTTTGGGTGTAGCTGGTTGCGTTGCTTTAGCCATTTCACGATCATGGCGGTCTTTCTCCTCTTTCCACGCACGATATTGGGTATAATTGCCAGGAAAATCACGAATATCGCCTTGCCCATTGAACACCAGTACATGATCAACTACCTTATCCATGAAATAACGGTCGTGACTCACAACTATTACGCACCCGCCAAAATTTTTAAGGTATTCTTCCAATACTTGTAATGTCAATATATCAAGGTCGTTGGTAGGTTCATCCAAAATCAGGAAATTTGGATTACGCATTAGTACTGTACACAAGTACAATCTGCGGCGTTCGCCGCCACTCAGCTTATAAATAAAATTATGCTGGCTCTCTGGCGAGAACAAGAAATACTGTAAGAATTGCGATACCCCCAATCGTTTGCCGCCTCCCATATCAACCACTTCTGCTATATCGCGTACTGCATCTATCACCTTCATCTGGTCATTGAATTGCATTCCTTCTTGCGAATAATAGCCGAAACGTACTGTAGTGCCAATCTCCAGCTTACCGCTGTCAAGAGGCAGCTCACCCAAAAGAATCTTCAAAAAGGTCGATTTACCGGTGCCGTTGTTGCCAATGATGCCCATCTTCTCATAGCGAGAGAAGATATAAGAGAAATCGTCCAGTATCTTTACATCGCCGAACGATTTGTTGAGATGGTCTGCTTCGAATATTTTGTTGCCAATGTAGGAAGATTTGACATTCAGTTGTACTTTATTGTCATAGATGCGTTGCTTCGCCACTTTCTCCAACTCATAAAATGCCTCTTCGCGGTAGCGCGCCTTATGACCTCGTGCCTGTGGCATGCGCCGCATCCAATCCAACTCTGTACGATAAAGGTTATTGGCGCGTTCTATCTCCACTGCTTTCGCATTCATACGTTCCTGGCGCTTTTCCAGGTAATAGGCATAATTCCCATCGTACTGGTAGAGTGATTCTGCATCCAATTCCATAATATGCGTGCACACCCTATCGAGAAAATACCGATCGTGTGTTACCATCAGCAGTGTCATTGTACTTCTGCGCAAGAAATCTTCCAACCATTCCACCATATCCAAGTCCAGGTGGTTGGTGGGCTCATCCAGCATCAGTAATTCGGGGTCATTTATCAGCGCATTTACCAGGGCCACACGCTTTAGCTGTCCTCCCGACAATTCAGCAACTGGTTGCTGCAAATCGGTTATCTTCAGTTTGGTAAGCAACTGCTTGGCAGCCAACTCGTAATCCTTATGAGGATCTACACTGCAACTGTCATGTTTCAAACAAGCCTCGAGTACAGATAAATGAGAAGGATAATGTGGCGTTTGGGGCAAATAACCTATACGCAGGTCACGACGAAAAGTAATCTTGCCATCATCATAAGATTCCTCACCCGCCAAGATATTCATCAAAGTAGATTTGCCGATACCATTCTTAGCAATCAAACCTACATGCTGCCCTTCCGACACGCCAAAACTAATGCCGTGAAACAACACTTGTACGCCAAACGACTTGGTAAGGCCCTCAACCTGCATTACGGGATTAGGAGTGACGCCCATCAGAGTATTTGTTCGTATGTTTCTTTCAAATTAACCGGCTCTCCATTCTTGACCTTGCTCCAAACCAGTTTCATGGGGTCAATAATTTTACCATCGGATGTATTCACCAATACCGGCACCTCTCGACTGCCGTCAATCAATGTCCTCCATTCTACCCCATCAACCTCGTTGGTGAGGATCACACAAAGGGTAATGCCCAAGGCAATCCAGGCATCACGCTTACGAGGATTCAATGAATCATTGTCAATGAGGCGCTGCATTTGCTGGATATCTCTCTCTTCGCCTCGGAAATCTTTTTTAAATTGTTTCTTGATTTCCAATTGTACCCAATCGTATGCCTCATCAATCTGATAAATTTCCATCAGTCGTACAGGAATCGTTTCTGCATGATATTTCACACCAGGATAGCGCAACTGTAAAGAAGCGATCACCTCTTGTGCCTTGCGAATGGAAGTACCCTGCGCTGTGGCAAAAGAAATCTCAAATGCCACATCGCCTATACCTGTTACCCACTGATGGTTTTCATAGGCTTCATTATCTTCGGTGAAAACCTCACAACTATAAGCACAGGGAAGGTCGCCCACCATCACAGCTTGGGCACGGCGACTGCGTTTCAGCTCATCATTTACCGCTTCTTGTCCATAGTTTGCATGTTCACCTCGGAAAGCAGAAATGCGGAAATTACCATCCCAATCGTCAGGATTATAAAAAAGGAAGGATTCTTCCCCACCCTCAAACTCATGCCAATCGGCTGGATAGGTCATAGAAAACCAAGCGCCGGGAGCTATAAATTTCTTGCCATTCACCATAGTGTGTATATTTTACTGGCTGTAAAGTTAACAATAATAATTGAACAAAACAAAAACATGGGGGAGCAGAGAGCAGCAATAATGCTACCCCTTCGACCTAAGTTCAATGAAACCATCTTGATGGAGCTTGGATATATACATGGCCAGCCGTTGAGGGAAGTTTTGTTCATCGGGATGCAACAAGGCAACTTCACGAATAACTTCCTCGGTAGTACGCTTGCCATCCATTAACTGCCACACTTCTGAGCCAAACTGTTCCAAAGGTACATGTATGTATGGAGAATACCAGCGAGAGAAGAATCGGCTCCACCATTTCTTGGGGAAACGATGATAAACCAATGTCAAGCAGTTGTCAGGCGCCTGCTCTGTCCACACATGAGAGGCATGAGTGGGAATCGTATCGAGAAGATTTACTTTATTGCTCATTCCCTTACCTACTAATTCTTAATATTAGGTTGCTCAAGTCCGTAGCCCTTCTTTTTATCCAAGTACAACATACTGATAGCAACAAGCACCGCTGCCAGTCCTGTACCAGCAAAGATCTGCATACCGGTGGTGTAAGTAGGATCGGTCTCATTGGCTTTGCCTACAAACATAGGGATGATGGCACGACCAAAATTTTGTATGAAGAATATCAAAGAATAGGCCGTTCCCAAACATTTCATCGGCATTATCTTAGGCACAATGGGCCATAGGGCTGCTGGAGTCAGGGAGAAGCCAATGCTGAGCAATACCATCATGAAGATGGCAAACGCACTGGCATGTATGGGCAAAGAAAAGCCGAAATGTACCAATGTCAACATGCTGGTGCCAATAATAATCAATGTAACGCCACGCCCATATTTATCATAGACCGAGCCAAATAAAGGTGTCATCAGAATCGTTCCAAAAGGCACAATGGATGTGAAGAAACCGGCAATATCGGGAGCCACGGCATATTTATCTACCATCAGTTTAGTAGCAAATTTCAGGAACGGACTCACAGCAGAATAGAAGAGTACCACAAACAATGTAATCAGCCAAAAGCCCGGACTTTTTAAAATCAAACCTATATCTCGCAGGTGGAACTGATCGTCAGGGTTATCAACCACTCCTGCAGCGTTGAGCCTTCTCTCGTCCTTGTCAAGACGTATGTCTAATACACAGAAAACAAAAAAGGATACCAAACCAATGAGCAAGCACACCAAGCCCAACAGCAAGGGGGCCGACAAAGAGAAATGACGGGCAACGGGAGCACTGACACTCAAGGCAGCTGCCGTTCCCAAACGGGCCATCGCCAACTGAATGCCCATTGCCAAAGCCAATTCATGTCCTGTGAACCAACGCACCATTGCCTTGCTTACTGTAATGCCACACATCTCGTATCCTACGCCAAAGATGGCAAAACCCAGACTGGCAATGGCTGCGGAAAGAGGAAGGTGCACATCCCAAAACAACACATTGAAGTTGAATGTTTCACCTGCCAGTGGAGCTGTTACGGCATAGTACTTAATGGCTACACCAATTAACATCAACGAACAAGAAAGCACCCCTGTAAAACGCACGCCCATCTTGTCCAAAATGAGTCCGCTGAAGAAAAGCATCAGCAGGAACACATTGATCAATCCTCCCGAACCAGAGAAGAAGCCATAATCAGTACTCGTCCACCCTAAGCCACCTTCTTCAACAGGCATTTCAAGGAGTGTTTCCAAGGGTGACATGATGTCGTTAAGGAAATAGCCCATCATCATGGCAGTCGCCACAATTACCAGCACTATCCAGCGTACCCAAACCGAATCGTTTATCTTCTTTCTGATTTCTTCCATATCTTTTTAATGAGGAGATAGAAAATAGGAGTTAGGAATTGCGTATTCCTAACTCCTATCCCTAAATTATAATGATCAACTTTGTATCATTTGATGTTTGGTTCTTCCAAGCCCAGACCTTTTTTCTTGTCAACAGCCTTCAGCACCAAACCCAGTATCAATGCAGCCACACCCAGAGAAGCCAGCATCACCAACGGCCAGGTATAGTCATATTGAGTAGGATCGGTCACACCAGGATTGGTATTGTCGAGCACCTTGCCAATGAGCAATGGGAACAGCCACAAGCCGATGTTCTGAATCCAGAAAATCAGTGCGTAGGCAGAACCAATAATCTTGGCATCTACCAACTTTGGCACGCTGGGCCAGAGTGAAGCCGGTACAAGTGAGAATGAAGCGCCCAACACCAAGATGGTAAGGTAAGCCACAATAATGCCACCCACCATATTACCCTTAAAGGCAGGCAGGATGAAAGCGAAAGTAAGGTGGCAGGCAATCAGCAACAATGAGCCCAGCACCAACATAGACGCAGCTTTACCCTTATGGTCAACATAACTACCCAAGATAGGAGTAATACCCATTGCCAACAATGGGAATACTGCAAATACAGACTCTGCGCTTTGACGCATATAACCCATATAGCAATATACTATCAAGGCTACGATAGCCAAGGCCAACAAGCTATATTTCTTGGTCTTATCCTTCATAAAGTTGCTGGAGAATGAAGCAATAGCTACCACGAGCATGATAATATACTGTACAATGGTAATACTGCTACTTGCCCAGAATGATTCAGGATCGACTGCCTTAAAATCAAGATTACATTGCAGCATGTTTACTGCATATTTCTGGAATGGGAAGATAGCACTGTAATACAGTACACAGAGTAAAGATACCAACCAGAAGCCAGTACTTGTAAGGATTTGACCTAAGTCGCTAATCTTAAATGGATCATCTTTCTCTTCAGCTTCGCCTGTCTGCTCGTCCAATTTCTTATCCATGAAGAAATAAACCACAAACATAATCAACCCAATAGCCAACAACACTACACCGAAAGCTACTGAACGGCTCACGCTGATATTTGAACCTAATTTGGCAAAGAATGGTGAGAAAATCATGCATGTAGCCACGCCCAAACGAGCCAATGCCATCTCACTACCCATAGCCAACGCCATTTCACGACCTTTGAACCACTTCACAATACCACGGCTCACCGTAATACCTGCCATTTCGCAACCGCAACCAAAAATCATGAAGCCACACGCAGCGAATTTAGCCGAAGCTGGCATTCCTTCGTAGAAAGGCGAAACACCTAATTCATCAAAGATAGGAATATAATTCAGATGATTGGTAAACCACTCTTCCAGTCCGCTGCCCATAAATGAATCGGTAACAGCATACCATTTGATAATCGCACCAATCAGCATTACAGCGCCAGAGAGGACAGCGGTAAAGCGTACCCCCATCTTGTCGAGAATGATACCGGCGAATATCAGGAAGAATACAAACACATTGAGGAAGACCTCACTGCCTTGCATGGTTCCAAAGGCTGTTGAATCCCAGCCACGAGTCTCCTGCATCAAGTCCTTGATAGGAGACAAAATATCCATAAAAATATACGCGAAGAACATGCCTAATGCCAAAAGCAATAAGGCAGTCCAGCGCATACCCGCAGAATCACGCAGTGTTTGTTGAATCTTGTCTGTTGTCATGACAATACTCCTTCAGAATATATTAATTGGCAGGAGTTTCAGCAGGGGTTTCTGCTGGAGTTTCTGCTGGAGTTTCTGTAGCAGGAGCAGTTGTACCAACTGGCATGTTGTAAGGATTGGTGTTAGCACTCTTTTGAGCTTGCTCCATGATTGCATCTTGACTGCTTGCGTTAGCAGAAGGCAATGAATAAGCTGAAGCAACGCTGCAAACCACCATCACTACTGCCAAAGTCCATGTAGCTTTTTCCAAGAAATCTGTGGTTTTACGAACACCCATGATGGCGTTAGAAGAAGAAAAACCAGAGGCCAAACCGCCACCTTTAGAATTTTGAATCAACACAATGCCACACATCAAGATAGATGCAACCAGCATTAAAATAATAATTAGTAAATACATCGTTTAATTATGATTTTGTTTTCTCATTAATAACTAATTTCTCCAAAAAACGAATTTGGTCTGCAAAGTAAATACTTTTTTTTGGATATTTCAAGTTTAATTTTCTAATTATTTCCAAAGCTTTAGCATATCTATGCTGTTTGATATAGATTTTTGCCAATGTTTCGGTAAAATAACCATCATCAAGCTCTTCTGTAGCCGACTCCACTACTTTCCCATCAGTAACATTTTCTTCTGTCAGCACATATTCGCCCTGCTGAAGTGGCAGGTCAAGTTCATTGCCAGTCGATTCCTCATCAGGCATCACGGCCAGAAAATTGTCAATGATAGAAAGCGTTCTGTCTTTTTCTGGTCCTTCTTCCTTTACCTCAGGCGACAATATCTTAGTTCCTGAAGGTTTCAAGGCCAGTTGCTCACCTTCAATAAGGTAAAACAGCACTTTACGATCGGGAACGAACATCGCTGATCTGCGTAATTCAGGACCAAAATTCTCATCGTGCAACAGGTAAAGATTCTTTAAATACAACAACCGGAGCGTTTGAAAATATGGATAACGGGCCACCATGGTACGCAGTTCGTACAAAGTACTTGTATTCAGCAGTTCGGGGTGCTTTATCCATTGTATGATATCGTTTGTTGTCATTTTTACCAGTTAGCTACTGTTGAGTTAAAAATCTGTTCAGAAATATCTTTTACCATCACTTCTATCAACTGATCCTGCACAGCCGTCAGCAATTGAGAAGCGTCATAGGTTTGGAATGCACTGAAAGTACGATCCTCAAAATCCTCTTCGTGGTTAGTATTATTAGTAAACGACACCTTTACAGTCAGCGTCAATCGCACTTTAGAAGAATAGCCACTTGCGTCAATGGCCTCATTAAACTGGTTATAACCAGTAATTTCGCCCTCTATCACGATATCCCCGTCATTGTTCACCAACGACAATCGTGTTTGTCGCATGAACAAATCCTTCATTTGGTCATTGAGCGTAGTGGCCAGAGGGCCATACACATAATCAGCATGATTCTGGAAATCTACAATCTGCATGGTATGGACCTTGCTGTAATCAATAGATGAGATAGGTGCCAAGCCTAACGAGACTTTGCAAGCCACCAAAATGACAGCCATACCTAACAACCAAACTCCATGTAGCAATTTCTTATTCCAAGCCATACAACTTAATTTTTCTATACAATGTACGTTCAGAGATATCCAATTCCTTGGCTGCAGCCCTACGTCTGCCATGATTTCTCTCCAGGGCCTTCTTGATCATCTCTTTTTCTACATCATCCAGCGACATGGTTTCTGCTTCTTCTACCGCCACAGTATCTTGGATATTGTCATCATTGTGCAAAGGAGTAGCAGTCCTTGCATT
>JAIKZS010000058.1 GCA_024682035.1 Bacteroidaceae bacterium | reverse complement strand
CCACTGGCACTATGTACATCACAACATCACAACATCACACATCACATTTGGTATTTTCGTTTTATTCTTCTCTTCAAAGCAATGAGATTCCGGCTCGAAGGGCGGTATGAGGGTAAAGAGGACCGCTGGCAACTGTATTCATAGTTTGCATGCGGCATAAAGTCGGGATGAGTTTTGAGATTACAAGGCTTGTAATGCTAAATTATTTTGTTGTTTTTTTATCAAATAGTATATTTGCAAAGGAGGAGTAAATGGATTATTTTGTTGACTTCTTTTTTATCTTTGTAACAAGAGATCTTAAATAATATATGGAAGACGAAGACTTTCTAATTACACCAGAGCGAATAGTGGCAGCTTTGAAAAGTTGCACGAAGAGAACGTGGCGTTGCGGAACGCCGGAGGTACTGGCAGCAGAACGCAAATTGAGGGAAGAAAAGGTAAAAGCATCACGCCAAGCGTCGGAGGAAGTGCCGAAAGAGGAATAAGCGTTAGGCTAAAAAGCGTAACGAATAGATGAGAAGTGATTATGTTAGCGTAGAAGAAGAAATTGTAAACTATATAAACCATGGAACAGAAAAAAACAACAACGCAGCAGGTGTCGGACGAACAACTGAGCGAGGCACTGAAGGAGGCTGCAGAGGAAATGCTGGAGCAGGCCAAGTTGGGAGCAAGTACCAAAGTGACCAAAGGGGGGCTGACTATGTCGGGAATACTGCGAAAAAAGAAATAAGAGGCAGGGGGTACCCAAGAAATAGCTGGTAGTACCCAAGAAACTGCAAATAGTACCCAAGAAATAGCTGGTAGTACCCAATATGCCATAGGGACGGGTACCTGACATTATCGTTGCATATTGATTGGTAAATGTCAGGTACCCGTCCCTCGTGGCATATGATTGCCAAATGTCAGGTACCCGTCACTCGTGGCATATGACAAAACATCATGAGTGGAGAGTGGAGAGTTGGGGATAAAAAAAAGCTGCCAGTTATCTTCACAGACTGCTGGCAGCACAAACCACAAATACAAATACAACTAAACAAAGTTTCTTATAGAATACTGTTTTTTTCTTTATAATAAAGCATGAGTTAGATTACTCCTTGTGCCATCATAGCATGTGCTACTTTCATGAAGCCAGCTACATTGGCACCCTTCACATAGTTTACATATCCATCGGGCTGAGTGCCGTACTTGATGCACTGAGCGTGGATGTTATGCATAACGGTGTGAAGCTTTTCATCAACTTCGGCTGCACTCCAACTGAGGTGCATGGCGTTTTGCGACATTTCCAAACCTGAAGTGGCTACGCCACCTGCATTGACTGCCTTGCCTGGAGCAAACAACATCTTGTGCTCGATGAACTTATCGATGGCTTCTGGGGTACATCCCATGTTGGATACCTCAGCCACACAAAGTGTCTTATTGTCAATCAGCATCTGGGCATCGTCGCCATTCAGCTCATTCTGAGTGGCACAGCACAAAGCTACATCTACCTTCTGTTCCCAAGGCTTCTTGCCAGCAAAGAACTTAGCGTTTGGATATTCCTCTACGTAAGGTTCTACGATGTCATTGCCAGATGAACGCAACTCAAGCATGTAGTCAATCTTGTCACCACTAATGCCATCAGGATCATATACATAGCCGTCAGGACCAGAGATGGTAACGACCTTAGCACCCAACTCGGTGGCCTTGGTCACTGCACCCCATGCTACATTACCGAAGCCAGATACTGCCACTGTCTTTCCCTGCAGGTCAAGACCACGGGTAGCCATCATCTGCTTGGTGAAATAGAGGGCACCAAAACCAGTTGCCTCTGGACGTATCAGTGAACCGCCATATTCAAGACCCTTGCCAGTGAAGGTGCCATTGAACTCACGGGTGAGTTTCTTATACATGCCAAACACATAGCCAATCTCACGTCCACCTACGCCGATATCGCCAGCAGGAACATCCATTTCAGGACCAACATGGCGCCACAACTCTAACATGAATGCTTGACAGAAACGCATGATTTCTGCATCGCTCTTGCCACGTGGAGAGAAGTCTGAACCGCCCTTGCCACCACCCATAGGCAGTGTGGTCAGTGCATTCTTGAATGTCTGCTCGAAGCCCAAGAACTTCAAAATTGACAGATTAACCGAAGCATGGAATCGCAAGCCGCCTTTATACGGACCAATCGCATTGTTAAACTGCACGCGATAGCCCAAATTGGTCTGTACTTCACCTTTGTCATCAACCCATGTAACACGGAAGGTAAAGATACGGTCGGGCTCTACCAGCCTTTCAATAATCTTTGCCTTTTCAAACTCAGGATGTTGATTGTAAACATCTTCAATTGAAAGAAGAACCTCTTTCACGGCCTGGAGGTATTCAGACTCACCTGGATGCTTTGCCTCCAAATTCGACATAATTCTAGCGATATTCATAGCATATAAGATTTTAAAAAGTTATCTTCAATTTGTTTCTTTCTGACATTTAGTCAGCATTAAGCACTGCAAATATACTAAATAAATCTTTTTACCAACCCTTTTGCCTAAATATTTAGAACTATTAACAATAATCTGTCAAGTTTAGGTTAAAATCTCAAAGAACTCTTTACTTATTACGCATTGCAAATGTAAGGATATTTTTTTGAATTGACGAAAATAATTGTCAGAAATATTGAAAAATATTATTTTTGCATCCTAAAGACTAAAGGACTTTGCGGAGGCGCTGGTAAAAAGACCGTGCTGGCATCTCGGCAAGACTGTAGTCAACAGCAAAGAATCGTTTTTTTAGAACAAAAAGTGTATGCTTAGTAAGCAAAAATTAAACCGATTATATCTGCGCGACACGCAGTTTGCCAAACTGATGACAAAGCGCATTTATAATGTGCTGCTTATTGCCAATCCTTATGATGCTTTCATGTTGGAAGACGATGGGCGCATAGAAGAGAAAATCTTCATTGAATATTCGTCGCTTTCATTGCGCTACCCTCCCCGCTTCACACAGGTAACTACCTATGAGGAAGCCATTGAGCAACTCTCGATATTGGAATACGACTTGGTGATTTGTATGCCAGGTACTGCCGATAACGAGACGTTCGGTGTGGGACGCAGCATCAAGATTCAATACCCCAACATCCCGATGGTGATTCTGACGCCTTTCAGTCATGGCATCACCAAACGAATGGCCAATGAGGATTTGAGCGCCTTCGACTATATTTTTTGTTGGCTGGGCAAT
>JAIKZS010000033.1 GCA_024682035.1 Bacteroidaceae bacterium | reverse complement strand
AACTTGCATTGGTCGAAGTTGCAATCCATATCAAGAAGCTGATGTGCAGTAAAACAACGAGATTTCTCGTCATTGTTTTCTGCATCCACAATCTCTTGTCTGTTGTTCCACCAGTCAATGATTGGCTGACAGTGTTCAGCTCTCATGGGCTTTGTCTTGGAAAAATGCTTAAAACCCTCTGGCATGTCAAGGCGATAGAACCATGTTTCTTTCGTATTGAAACCTTCTTCTGCACCTTCTGCCTTTTCATTATTGAAGAAAAGGACGTTGGTAGCAATGCTTGTATATGGTGCAAAGATGCTTCCTGGCAGTCGGATTATGGTGTGAAGGTTGAACTCACGAAGCAGCTTCTCCTTGATAGCCAGCTTTGCATTGTCGGTGCCAAACAGGAAACCGTCTGGCAGGATGACCGCAGCACGGCCATTTTCAGCAAGACGATACATGATAAGCACCATAAAAAGGTCGGCAGTCTCGCTTGAGCTCAAATCTGAAGGAAAGTGCTGCTTGATGTCGTTCTTCTCACTGCCTCCGTATGGTGGATTCATCAAGACTACATCGAACTTGTCTTCATCCGTATAATTAAGCACATCCTTTGTCAAAGAGTTATCGTGCATCACTTCGGGGGAATCAATGTCATGCAGGAGCATATTGGTGACGCACAACATATAGGGGAATTGCTTCTTTTCAATGCCATAGATTGACTTGGCATATGCCTCTTTATCTTCTGCCGTCTGCACTTTTTTGTCAAGAGCTTTTAGCCAGCTTGTTAAGAAGCCACCTGTGCCACAAGCAAAGTCAGCCATCTTTTCTCCTACTTTGGGATTGATGATTTCTGCCATGAAATCTGTCAAGGCACGTGGTGTGTAGAACTCACCAGCAGAACCAGCTGACTGCATTTCCTTCAAGATAGATTCATATATCTCACCAAAGGCATGGCTCTCTTCATAGTCACCAAGGTCAAGTTGATCTATAACATTGATAACCTGGCGAAGCAGTACTCCGTCCTTCATATATTGGTTAGCATCCTCAAAAGTGGTACGGACAATGGCACTACGCATCGGGGTGTTGGGGGTTACTTCAAGTCCCTTCAACGTTGGGAAAAGGGTATCATTGACAAATTTCAACAAGTTATCTGCTGTTAAGGCGTTACCATCCCCATTGTCTTTAGCCCAGTTACGCCATCGGCAATTATCTGGAATGAAGGAAGTGTAGCCATCCACATTAAACTCCCAATCGTTTTCCTTCTCATCATATACTTTCAAAAACAACATCCACGCTATTTGTTCGATACGCTGGGCATCGCCATTGATACCTGCATCGTTGCGCATGATGTTTCTGATGCTCTTTACAAAATTGTTAAGTGCCATATTAGGTTATGCTATATTGCAATAAATTAAATTTTCAAGTTCTTTCACTGCCGAGAAATACTGCTGATTGCCGCCAAAGAATTTTGCTATATTGGCTGGTGAACCCATTTGTCGGAACGGATCAAGCCGTAGAACAGTTCTGTTCTCCAGCTGGCTAATACCATCATTGGCATACTTATCAAGCAGAGCTTCCAGAACTTTACGTGCTTCTGCACCATACTTGTTGAAGATGTCTCGTTTCTTTACATTCTCGACACGTTCACGGCGCGTCAACGGTTTCTTGCCATAAGCTATATAACAGATGAAATCGAAATCATCAACGTTATCCATATTCCTATCTTGTTTCAACGCTTGCAGGTTTATTCCGCTCTCACGGAGTAGGTCTGTAATATCAGCCTTCTTATCTGCTTCATTCCATTTGCGAATAAAGTCGTCAAGGTTGGCGTAAGTGTCGTTGATATTCTTTCGGGTGTAGTCGGTTATGCTTTCAGTGCGAAGCAGTTTGCCGTTGGTGTCATATATCGATACAACTTTGTTGATGATTTTCACCCTACAGCCATCTTTATCTATGATAGGTTTAGTAAGCTTTTCTGATTTGGATTCATTTGCTGTAGAAGTTTCTATTTCTTGTTCAGAATAGGGCTTAACTGTGGTTTTAGTATATCCTTCGTTAACTTCAACCGGACCATCCCAGTCGGGGTCGGCAAACAGACGTGTTACGTTACGAAAATCCATGATGGTGAAGTGGGTCTTACCCTCTTTTTCGCGGATTCTGGTGCCTCGGCCAACTATCTGTTTGAACTCAGTCATAGAGTTTATACGCTGGTCAAGCACAATGAGTTTAACCATTTTGCAATCTACTCCTGTAGAGAGCAGCTTGCTTGTAGTGGCAATGACAGGGTACTTGGAAGCAACGGAAATAAAGTAATCAAGTTTCGACTGTCCGTAAGGGTCGCTTCCAGTGATACGCACTACATAATCAGGGTTTTTCTTGCACATGTCAGAGTTTTCGTTGACAAGTGCCATGCGCATACGGTCGGCATGGTCTTCGTCGGCACAAAACACAATGGTCTTTGCCATTCTGTCTGTACTTTTCAAATATTGGGTTATTTCATGTGCGACCTCTCTAATTCTATCTTCAATGATAATGTTGTAATCATAGTCTGAGTTGTTATAGATGCGGTCTTCGATGAGATTGCCGTTTATGTCTCTTTGTCCTTTAACAGGCCGCCATTCATCACCAATATTAGTTGTAATGTTAACAACCTTGAAAGGTGCCAGGAAACCATCTTCAATACCTTCCTTTAGACTATATGTGTAAATAGGTTCTCCAAAATAACTAATGCTTGACTGGTATTTCGTTTCCTTTGGGGTTGCAGTCATTCCTAATTGGATTGCCCCATCAAAGTATTCCAGTATCTCTCGCCAGTTACTATCATCTTTCGCACTTCCACGATGACACTCGTCAACGATGACCATATCGAAGAACGCTGGCTTAAAAAGATCTTTATAATTTTGCTTACCTCCTTGTCCAATAAGTTGCTGGTATAACGCAAAGTAAACTTCGTAAGCTGTAATGCCACTGCCCTGGTCTTCTTGGTAACTTACTTTGTGTATAGTCTTGTTTAATGGCTTAAAATCCTGTTGTATAGATTGGTCAACCAAAACGTTACGGTCGGCCAAGTACAAGACTTTCTTCACTAACCCTGCTTTCAAAAGGCGATAAACAATTTGAAAAGCTGTATAAGTTTTGCCTGTTCCTGTTGCCATAACAAGCAGAAGACGATTCCTTCCTTGTGCCACGGCATTGACTGTACGGTTAATAGCGTTACGCTGATAGTATCGAGGAGGGAAAATGTTTTGTCCTGTGCAGAAAGGCTGGTCGATGACTTTCTTTTCTTCGTTTGAGAAGCCTTTTCCTCCATTACTTTCAGTTAAGAAGCGAGCATACAGCTCATCTTTTGTAGGAAAAGCATCCATTGAAAAAGAACGTTCCATTCCTGTCAGGAAATCATATTCTTGATACCCTTGTCCGTTAGAACTGAAAGCAAAAGGCACATCCATCATTTGAGCATACTCCTTTGCCTGTTGCATTCCAAAAGCGACAGTATGGTTTGCGTCTTTAGCTTCAACAATAGCTATGGGGGTAGCACGGTTGTAATAAAGAACGTAGTCTGCATATTTTGCTTTACTACGAGCCACTAAATTACCTCTAAGGTTAATCTTACCATCCGTTAGTTTAACCTTTGTTTCCATGGTAATGTCCTCAACCGACCATCCTTTTTTCATGATTGACGGTGTGATGTAGCGTAGTTTAATATCTTCTTCTGACAAGACCAAAATGTTATCCATATGCAACTTCTGATAATTGTGTATTATAGGAACATGATACAAAGATACTAATTAATCTACACATTAACCACTATTTCTTTGCTAAATTAAGACAATGATGACTTTTTTTGCCCCTTTTTTCCGATAATACGTTGATGTGTAATGCTACTGGTTCTCATACCCTCATTCCGGCCTTCGAGCCGGAATCTCATCCTTTCGATGCCATAATCCTTTTTTCAAAGCTGAATGATAATTCTTTATTATTAATTTGTTAATATCGTTTTGGTTTATTATATTTGTATCAGAATAAAGAGATTGAAACTAATGCTTGAAGATTTTAAAATTTATTTCGCAATTATTCTCATTCTTTGGGGGATTATATCTGAAAGAAATATAGAGAAAAGAAAGCGCAAGAATGGGCGTTAGTCTCTGTCTTTTAACACTAATCTTAACTACCATATCTTTGGATAAAAGAATAAATTATCCACTGATATGGCGCTGTTTATCCTATTACAAAGATAGTCATTTGAAAGCAATTCACAAGGGAAGCCTTGATGAGATCCCGGGTCAAGCCCGGGATGAGGGTAAAGGGGGAGCCGCTGGCATCTCCGTCCTTGCCCGGGATGAGGGTGTGTTGTAGGATGAGGAAAAGAAGGGTAGGGACGTTCGGTGTGAAGAATAAGATTGGTAAAAAATGATACAGACTTGCTGGTTTCAAAAAAAAGTTTCTATCTTTGTGCCAAGTCAATAGAAAAGACGGGTAGTAATAATTTGTGGACGATATGCAAGCATATCAGGAGTTTCTGTTTCATGTACTCTTTGCCAGTGTAGCCTCGCTGGCCTTTGCAGCCAGTTTCTATCTGCTGATGCGCCGCAGCAATGGCATAGCACCCGACATCAACCCGCCCGTGCGCCTGCGCCGCTGGGCGGCCGCCTACTTAGCTGCTATGGGAGTGAGCCAACTGTATTGGCTGGTCGTTCGTTATGGTCCCCTGGACGGTGACCTCTTCGACCGCACCCTCCTCTGCACGGCCCTTGACGCCATTTTGTCTGCACCCGCCATCATGTGTACCATGCTCGTTATGCTACAGGACCGCCGCCGACCGCTGTGGCCCATAGCCGTGGGGTCGGCACTCATCGTCATATATCTGTTGCTGCTTTACATCCTTGATGTTAGAAACACGGTGTATGTTGCACTGCCGTTCCTCCTGATTTTCTCCCTTTTCGGCGTCGTGCTGGTGCGTGCTGTCAGGCAGTATGACCGCTGGCTGCTCGACAACTATGCCGACCTGGAGCACAAGGAGGTGTGGCTGGCCTTCGTGATGCTGGCTGCTTTCATACTGGGTGCCGTTGCCTATAGCTTTGCCAACAACTACTTCTTTTTCGAGGTACTCATCGAGGTGGTCGACATGCTGTTCATCGCCGCTTTGCTGTGGCGTGTGGAGACCATGCAG
>JAIKZS010000031.1 GCA_024682035.1 Bacteroidaceae bacterium | reverse complement strand
TATATATATAAGGTGTGGGCAAAGATGGATTCGAACCACCGAAGGCGTACGCCAGCAGATTTACAGTCTGCCCCATTTGGCCACTCTGGTATTTGCCCATTCAAATTTTCAATTCTTTTAAAGAACCCTTTCTTGTCGGATTTTCATCCGAACCTCTTGTCGGATTTTCATCCGAACCTCTTGTCGGATTGGATATCCGGACCTTCTTGTCGGATTGGATATCCGATAGCCTGCCGCTGGCAGTCTATCAAGAATAAATCTTTCTGCTGTCTCCCAAAAGCGAGCTTTTGTCGCCATCCGAAGATTTATTCTTGAGCCTCTTGTCGGATTCGAACCAACGACCCCGAGATTACAAATCACGTGCTCTGGCCAACTGAGCTAAAGAGGCGTTCACTCAAGTTTTGCAGCCGTTTTGACACGGAGACCGAGCGAAACGGCTGCAAAGTTAGTGAATTATTTTATTCCCGCAAAGTTTTTGGGAAAATTTAATCATTTATTACGCAGTTTTTCTTTATATTTCACCAGTTGCTTCTCCAAAGCATCGGTACATTGGTCAATTGCTTCCTCAAATGTATCACAAACTTTGTTCACATACAGCTCGCCACCTGGGACGGTAATTTTCAAACCTGCCTCCTTATTGGCAGCTGTTTCTGGCTTTACTACTTTCAGTGACACCTCAACTTTCTTAATATCTTCATAAAACTTTTCAAGCTTGCTAACCTTCTTGTTAATAAAGTCTTGCAGCTTCTCTGTTGCGTCAAAGTGAATTGATTGAATTCTTACTTCCATAATTACCTCCTTTTCTTTATGCTCTTGGATGAGCTTGGTTATATGCTTTCTTAAGTTCTTCGAATGTGGTGTGTGTGTAAACCTCGGTCGTAGCAAGACTTTCATGGCCCAACAATTCTTTAATGGCTCCTAACTCAGCTTCATGATTCAGCATAGAGGTAGCAAAAGAATGTCTCAGCACATGCGGGCTCCGCTTCTTCACCGTTGTCACTTTCGACAAATTTACCTTCACTATATTCTGCACGTTGGAACGAGAGATTCTTGCACCGTTTTCCTTCGTTATAAAGGCGCCCGATTCGGCTGCCACGGTTTGGTTTCGCTCTTCCAGATAGTCCTGCATGGCTTTCGCCAATTCATCTCCAAAGGGAATGATGCGTTGTTTGTTGCGTTTACCAGTGACTTTTATCACTTTTGCGCTAAAATCAACATCCTCATCGTTCAATCCTACAAGTTCAGCCAATCGCATGCCTGTTTCGTAAAACAGTTGTATAATCAGTCTGTCCCTGTGGCCCAAGAAGCTGTCTTCAAAGTCAATATCATCCAGCAACCTATCCATCTCTTTTTCTTTCACAAACACTGGCAAGGGTTTCTTTTTCTTAGGTCCACTGATTTTCCTCATCGGATCAGTGGTAATGCCCCCCTGCTTCAGCAGGTATTTGTAGAAAGACCTCAAGGCGCTCAATTTTCTGTTGATAGAGCTGGCACTCATGCCTTTATCCATCATCAGTACAATCCACTCACGAATCGTATTCGGATTGACTTCCTTCAGTTGCAGTTCGCATCCTTTGACATATTCCTCAAATTGTAGCAAATCTATTTGATAAGACTTCGCCGTTTCATTTGAGTAGTTACGCTCAAACCTGAGGTATTCCAAGAATGCGTCTATCTCTTCCATCGTTTTTCACATTTCTGTGCAACGAATTTAAGAAAAGAATTCAATAATTCAAAGAAAAAACGCTAAATAATTAATCTTCCTCTTGGTGAAGCTTCTGAACATATACAGCGTGCTCCATCTGAAGTCTCTTCAATACAGAAGGTTTGTCAAATTGCTGACGTCTTCTCAGTTCTTTTACAACACCTGTCTTCTCGAATTTTCTCTTAAACTTCTTCAAGGCTCTTTCAATGTTCTCGCCTTCTTTTACGGGTACTACAATCATTTTTGATAATAAAATTTAATTTGTTAATAATAAAAATCAGCCTGCAAAGTTACTCATTGTTTCATAAACCGCAAAATGTTTGCGCCAAAAAATGCTCAAAGACATACTATTTAGTCCTTAACTAAGCCCAGATTCCTTTCCAGCAGGGCCCCATTTCAGTCAGAAGTGCCCCCCAAGGCTTCGCACGCGCATATTATATATAAGGTGTCTTTTGGCATGACAGCCGAGGGTTGCAGAAATATCAGCGGCAAATGAAGGGATTGTCATGATATTTGCTTACCTTTGTTGAGCAAAAAAATAAAACGGTTATGACAGTAAAGGAAAGAATAGAGGCCCTCAGTCACAGACTGAAGCTGCAGCATGTGAAGGCTTTCATTGTGCCGAGTACCGACCCTCACATGAGCGAATATGTGGCTCCTCATTGGGAATCAAGGAAATGGATCTCTGGATTCACAGGATCTGCAGGTACTGTAGTAGTCACTGAACATGAAGCGGGTCTATGGACCGACTCTCGCTATTTTCTGCAAGCGGCTGAGCAACTGCAGGGTACTGGCATAACGTTGTACAAAGAGAAACTGGCAGGCACTCCTACCATTGCAGAATTTCTCAAGACGAAACTCCATGCAGGCGATGTGGTGGGGATTGACGGACAAGTATTTGCTTTGGCGTCGGCCCAGGCTTTAGCGCAGGAGCTCTCGGCCCATGGCATTTTACTGCAATGTATAGACGATCCCTTCGACCATATCTGGACCGACAGACCTCCTATTCCTCAAAACCCAGTCAGCATACTTCCCCTGCAATTTGCCGGCGAGACTACCCCTGAGAAGGTGGGGCGCATTCGTCAGCAGATGGAGCAGGATCATGTAGATCTTTGCATGGTGACTGCCCTCGATGAGATTGCTTGGGTACTGAATATGCGTGGCGATGATGTGCATTGCAACCCACTGTTTGTCAGCTACCTGCTCGTGGGTTCGAAGGAGGTGATACTGTACATCGACCCTTGCAAACTGACGCCAGAGGTGGAGGAATACCTGCACCAGTGCGGCGTTACCCTCCGCCCTTATCAGTCGTTCTATGCCGATTTGGAGCAGCAAACGCTGCACAAAACCATCTTGGCCGACCCAGCCTACACCAACTACGCTACCTCCCAAAGTTTGTCGCCTCACAGTCAATTGGTGGCACGAAAGACGTATGTGGCGTTTATGAAAGCCATTCGTAACCAGACAGAAATCAATAACTTGCATCATGTTATGGTGAAAGACGGCGTGGCCATGGTGAAATTCCTGAAATGGCTGGATACTGAAGCCGACATTTACCACGAGACAGAAATGAGCATTGACCGCCAGTTGCATGCTTTCCGCGCAGCGCAAGAGCACTATGTGGGCGAGAGTTTTGACACGATTGCCGGTTATGGGGCACACGGCGCCATTGTTCATTACGAGGCAACGCCTGCTACCGATGCTGCTTTGCAACCCCAAGGTTTTTTGTTGCTGGATTCTGGGGCACAATATTTGGACGGAACCACCGACATCACGCGCACCCTGCCATTAGGACCGCTTACCCAAGAAGAGAAAGAAGATTATACATTGATCCTGAAAGGACACATCGACTTGGCCATGGCTGTTTTCCCCGAGAGAACCAGGGGTTCACAGTTGGACATCCTGGCCCGACTGCCCATCTGGCAGCGCAAGATGAACTACCTGCACGGTACGGGTCATGGCGTGGGAGCTTACCTCAACGTTCACGAGGGGCCTCACAGCATCCGCATGGAAGAAAACGCTGTTGTCTTGCAAGCTGGCATGACGGTCACTGACGAGCCTGGGCTTTACAAGGCGGGATCGCATGGGGTTCGCACCGAAAACATATTGCTGGTGGTTCCAGCTGGCGAGGGTATGTTTGGCGATTACCTGAAATTTGAAACCGTCACGCTTTGTCCGATAGACAAGCGTCCTATCTTGCCTGCGCTGCTCACGGCCGAAGAGATCAATTGGTTGAACGAATACCACCAAAGGGTGTACGACCAACTTTCGCCTCTGTTGGACAGCGAAACATGTGAATGGCTCAGACAAGCAACATCCAGTATTTAAATTTATACAATTATATGGCAATTATTAAATCAGTAAACGGACTTACTCCTACTTGGGGTAAAGAGTGTTATTTCAGTGAAAACGCTGCTATTGTGGGCGAAGTAACCATGGGCGACGAATGTTCAGTGTGGTTCAATGCGGTAGTACGCGGCGATGTAGCCCCCATTACCATGGGCAACAGAGTGAATGTACAAGATGGAGCTGTGGTGCATGTCACCAACAAGATTGGTCCTACGTTCATAGAAGACGATGTAACGATTGGTCACAATGCCACCGTTCATGCCTGCACGCTGAAGCGCGGATGCCTCATCGGCATGGGGTCAACGGTGCTCGACAATGCTGTGGTGGGCGAGGGTGCCGTGGTGGCCGCTGGTGCTTTGGTATTAGGTGGTACCATCATTGGCGAGCATGAAATTTGGGGCGGTGTTCCTGCTAAATTCATCAAGAAGACGAAACCCGACCAGGCTGAGTCATACGCTGCACATTATGTGGGATATTCAAAATGGTACTTGGCTGAAGATAACCAATAAGAAAGGGGCTTATAAAAGCCCCTTTATATGTTCCCAAACCTTGTCGGTAGCGCCTGCTCGTCCACTGACATAGGTGCCAGCCTTCTGCCCTGCCTCTTGCAAGAACGCCTTGTCTGTCAGCAATCTATCCAGCACCGCATTCAAATCGTCAGCACCATTGACAGCAAAGGCACCGCCACATGTAATCAGGTCTTTGGCCTCCATGAAACGCTGGTGGTTCGGACCGAATATGACGGGCACGCCATACACTGCCGCCTCCACCGTATTGTGAATGCCCGTGCCAAAGCCTCCGCCAACATAGGCAATTTCTCCATATCGATAGATAGAAGACAACAAACCAAAGCAATCAATGATCAGACAACGCGCATCCTTCACATTCTCCATCGTAGCCTGCGTATATCTCACCACCTTTCCCTGCACCTTACCGATAATTTGCTGCAGGTGGTCTTCGCCAATTACATGAGGCGCAATGATCAGCTTCACCTCAGGATGCCGGTTAAAGTACTCGATAAACAAATCTTCATCGGGTTGCCACGAGCTGCCCGCCACAAACGTAAGCTGTTGCTGTTTGAACTGCTCCACCAGCGGCAATTCCTTGGCCTGCTGTCGTATCTGAATCACGCGGTCAAAACGGGTGTCACCAACAATCGTAACATGCTTAATGCCCACTGAATCCAGCAAATCCTTCGAAAGTTGGTTCTGCACAAACAAATGGTCGAAATGGCACAACACCTTCCCATAGTCTTTGCCATAGTCCTTGAAGAACACCTGGTCGGGTCTGAAAATAGACGAAACACTATAAGTAGGTACCTGCCTACGATGCAGTTCTGTCAGGTAATTTTTCCAGAACTCATATTTAATAAAGAAAGCCATGCAGGGGTTGGCCAAATCCATGAACTGCTTCACCAGTTTCGGTTTGTCGAACGGCAAATAGCAAATCACGTCAGCCCCCTCATAGTTCTTCCTCACTTCATAGCCAGAAGGTGAGAAGAAAGTCAGCAAAATACCATACGACGGATATTCCTTGCGAATGCGCTCCATCAGCGGTCTGCCCTGTTCAAACTCCCCCAACGATGCAGCATGGAACCACAGATAGCGTCTGTTGGGATCTATTTTCTCGCGCAAGATTTGAAAAGTAGCCTTCTGTCCATCCAGCATGGTTTTCACTTTCTTGCTAAAGAGCGAATCTACCTTAGCTCCAAAGCTATAGAGATTTATGGCGAAATTATACATCATTATTTCAATACTTCAATGGCTCTGTCCATACGCTTCAGCGTCTCTTCTTTGCCCAATGTCCCTGAGATGTCGAACATGTGCGGTCCCTTGCCTTCTCCCACCAGAGTCAAGCGGAAAGCATTCATGATATCGCCCGTCTTATAACCCTGGGCTTCAATCCATGCCATCACCACTTTTTCCTGATTTTCAATGCTAAAGTCGTCAATGCCCTGCAGCACGTCCCTCAGCTCTGTCATTTGCTGAGCAGAATTTTCCTTCCAGCGTTTCTTCACCGTCTTCTCGTCATATTCGGTAGGCGCCACGAAGAAATAATGACAATTGTCCCACAGCTCTTTCACGAAGTTTACGCGGTTTTTCACCAATCCTACAATCGTGGTAACCTTATCGAGCGATGCTTCAATGCCCCTTTCTTTCAGTTCCGGCATAAACAGCGCAGCCACCTCCTCATCTGATTTCATCAATACATACTCATGGTTGAACCATATCAGTTTCTTATAGTCGAATTTAGCCCCGGCTTTGCTGCAACGATTGATGTCGAACAACTGTATCATCTCATCCATCGTCATGATTTCCTGGTCGTTGCCAGGGTTCCAGCCCAAGAGCGCCAAGAAATTAATCACTGCCTCGGGCAGATAACCCTCCTCGCGGTAGCCGTGCGACATCTCACCCGTCTTGGGGTCGTGCCATTCCAGTGGGAACACGGGGAAACCCAGACGGTCGCCATCACGCTTACTCAGTTTGCCGTTCCCCTCTGGTTTCAGCAACAAAGGCAGATGGGCAAATTGTGGCATGGTGTCTTCCCATCCGAAGGCGCGATACAGCAGCACATGCAGGGGGGCTGAGGGCAACCATTCCTCTCCACGAATCACATGACTGATTTCCATCAGATGGTCATCGACGATATTGGCCAAATGGTAGGTAGGCAATTGGTCTGCGCTCTTGTACAGCACCTTATCATCCAAGATGGAAGAATTAATGACCACCTCGCCACGAATCAGGTCGTTCACATGCACCTGCTCATTGGGCTCAATCTTGAACCTTACCACATATTGCGTGCCGTCGGCTATCAGTTGGTCCACCTCTTCCTTCGACAGGGTCAGCGAATTGCGCATCTGCAAACGGGTAGAAGCATCGTACTGGAAATTGGCTATTTCATTGCGTTTGGCTTCCAGTTCCTGTGGGGTATCAAAGGCAATATAGGCTTTGCCGGCATCGAGCAGTACCTGCACATATTGCTGGTAAATTGCCCTGCGTTCCGACTGACGGTAGGGTCCATGCTGGCCACCAAAGCTCACTCCTTCATCAAAGTCAATGCCCAACCATCGGAATGATTCAAGTATATATTCCTCTGCACCAGGCACAAAACGATTAGAATCAGTATCTTCAATGCGAAATACCATATCCCCTCCATGCTGGCGGGCGAACAGGTAATTATACAAAGCAGTTCGAACACCGCCAATATGTAAGGCTCCTGTGGGACTTGGAGCGAAACGAACCCTAACTTTTCTTTCTGCCATTGTCATGTAACATTATTTTTTTTATTTTGCGTGCAAAATTAGCGTTTTTTCTCCATATTATGCTTTTATTTTTGTAACTTTCGCAAAATATTAGCCATTATGACCCAAAATAACGGAAAAACGAACACTAAATGGAGACCTTTTGTGCATCGGTTACTCATTTTTATCTGCACCGTGAGTCTCATCGTTTACTTCATGCCGCGCGATGTGAAGTTTAATTATCAATTTGACTTAGATAAACCATGGAAATACGGACAGCTGATTGCTACATTTGACTTCCCCATCTACAAGCCCGACGATGTGGTGAAACACGAACAAGACAGTCTGTTAGCTCAGTTCATGCCTTACTATAGACTCGACAAAGAGGTGGTTACCAGCGAATTGGACCAATTCCGCAGTGAGTATCAATCGTCTTTGCGGGAAATCCTGCCCAATCAGGGGTACTACAATTACCTGTTGCGCACCCTCACCGAGATTTACAATGCCGGCATCATCAGTAACGAAAATCTCGCCCAGTTGAAGACAGACAACACCAATGGTATCATGGTGATTGACAATAAATTGGCTAATCAGAAGAACCTCGACAAGGTGTTTTCTATCCGTGATGCTTACACGTATTTGCTCACGGCCGATTCTGCGCACTACCAGCCCGACTTCCTGCGCCGTTGTTCGCTCAATGATTTTCTGACGCCGAACCTGATTTACGACGAAGAACGTACCAACACTGCCAGAGAAGACCTGCTCAACTCTTATTCATGGGCCACAGGCTTGGTGCAAAGTGGCGAGAAAATCGTGGAACGTGGCGAAATCATTGACAGCAAGATTTACAACATCTTGGAAAGTTTGCGCAAGGAAAGCATCAACCGCAGTGAATCCAAGAACGAGAAGATGCTCATGCTGGCAGGCCAACTGCTGTTCACGGCCATTTTTATCGGGTTGTTCTTCTTGTACCTGGAAATCTACAGGAAAGAGTGTTTCAACGACCGCAGAAGTTTACTCATGATGTTCACCCAAATGGTGATCTTCTGCGTGGTCACCGAATTGTTTGTATCGAGCAACCTCCTGTCGGTCTATATTTTGCCCTACGCCATGATGCCCATCATCGTGCGCACTTTCCTCGATTCCAGAACCGCATTCATGAGCTTTGCCGTCACTATTTTAATCTGCTCCATCAGTCTGCGTTATCCGCACGAATTTATTTTATTGCAGTTGCCGGCCGGCCTCATCGCCATTTACACGTTGAAGGAACTTTCGCAGCGGTCGCAAATATTCCGCACAAGTTTGATGATAGTCATCGTTTACGTTGCCGTATTTTTGGCCTTTGAAATGTTTACCGAGACCGATTTCAGCAAGATGGACCGCAGTTCGTTTATCTACCTGATCATCAGTGGTGTATTGACGCTGTTTGCTTATCCGCTCCTGCTGTTGTTCGAGAAAGCTTTCGGTTATACATCGAATGTAACCCTCATCGAGTTGTCCAATACCAACACCCTACTGCTCAGACGCTTGTCGGAACTGGCGCCTGGCACTTTCCAGCACTCCATGCAGGTGTCCAACCTGGTGTTTGATGCTGCTACCAGCATTGGTGCCAACGGACAATTGGCTCGTACGGGTGCTTTGTATCACGATATTGGGAAGATGGAGAATCCTGCGTTCTTTACTGAGAATCAAGGTGGTGCCACCAACCCACACAACATGCTGAATTATGAGCAGAGTGCGCAGGTGGTGATTAATCATGTGCTCGACGGACTGAAATTGGCGGAGAAGCACAACCTGCCCAAGGTGATCAGGGAATTTATTTCTACGCACCATGGTGCCGGACAAACCAAGTATTTTTACATCAGTTGGAAGAACGAGCATCCTGGCGAGGAGCCCGACAAACAATTGTTTTCTTACCCGGGTCCTAACCCTCACACGGCCGAGCAGGCTATCTTGATGATGGCCGATGCCGTTGAAGCAGCATCGCGCAGTTTGAAGGAATATACCGAAGAGAGCATCAATCAATTGGTGGATAAGATCATCGACTCGCAAGTGGCGGAGGGATATTTCAACAATTGTCCCATCACGTTCAAAGATATCCAAAAGGTGAAAAACGTGTTCAAGTCCAAGCTGAAGTCGATGTATCACCCACGCATCAGTTATCCGGAACTGAAAACCGCTAACAAAACATAAATAGCTGGCTGATAAAGATTTGAAAAAAAATTAAAGGGGGCATCATCCTGCCCCTTTCGCACGGCCCTACCCTGTCATGCGTCACACGGGGTCCACGTCGTAATACAACTGCAGGGTTTTGAAACGGGCATCTTGCAGCATTTGCTGCTGCATCTGTAACAAGAGCTGACGCGCCTGTGCCATAGAAGCATTGTTTTCAATTTTCAGCATAATCATGCCAATGTGCAGGGAGTGTACCCTCGATACGGCAGGCTGCATAGGGCCGTTTACCCTTTCTTGACCAAACACTTTCACCAGCTGTGCGGCCAGCACTGCCGTCATGTTCTCCGCCAATTCTCGGTCGCGGTGCTTGATATAGATATACACCAACCGATAGAACGGAGGGAAATGGCACATTTGTCTTTCGGCCAACTGCGTCCGCACCATGGCCTCAAAGTCGTTGTTCATCACCTGCCGAATGATGGGATAATCCACATGTCCCGTTTGCAGGATCACCATACCGCGTTCCCCCTTGCGTCCAGCCCTGCCAGCCACCTGCGCCATCAGCTGATAGGCCCGCTCATACGCCCTGAAGTCGGGATAATTCAGCATCGTGTCGGCATTCAGGATACCCACCAGGCGCACATGGTCAAAGTCCAGTCCTTTCGACACCATCTGCGTACCAATCAGGATATCAGTCCTTTGCCTCTCAAAGTCGCGTATCATTTTCTCGTAGGCGGTCTTACTGCGGGTCGTGTCTAAATCCATCCTCGCCACCCGTGCCTGTGGAAACATCTCCTTGATTTCATCCTCCACCTTTTCAGTACCAAAGCCTCGGTCGCGCAAATCCCTACTGCCGCATTCGGGGCATACCTGTGGCACAGTAACGGAATAGCCGCAATAATGGCACACCAGTTGGTGGGTATATTTGTGGTACGTCAGACTCACATCGCAGTGCACGCATCGCGGCACCCATCCACAGTCATGACATTCCACCAAAGGCGCAAAGCCCCTGCGGTTCTGGAACAAGATAATCTGTTCGCCTCGGTGCAGTGCCTCCTCCATTTTCTCTTTCAAGATGGGCGAGAAATGCCCGTGCATCATTTTCTTCCTACGCAGTTCCTTGATGTCAACCGGCAGAATCTCAGGCAATTGAATTTCCTGATACCGTTCCTTCAGCTCCACCAGTCCGTATTTACCCGCCTCCGTAGCGTTATACCAACTCTCCACCGATGGCGTGGCAGTGCCCAGCAACGTCTTCGCCCCCCCAATCGCCGCCAGCATCAAAGCCGTATTGCGGGCATGGTAACGAGGAGCAGGGTCCTGCTGCTTGTACGAGCTTTCGTGCTCCTCATCCACAATCACCAGTCCCAGTTGCTGATAAGGCAGGAACACCGACGACCGTGCGCCTAATATAATCTGATAGGGTTCATCCGACAGCTGTTTATTCCAGATTTCCACCCTTTCGGCGTCAGAAAATTTACTATGATAAATGCCCAATTTCCCCCCAAACACCCGTTTCAGTCGTTCAGTAATCTGGGTGGTCAGGGCAATTTCGGGCAACAAATAGAGTACCTGTTTTCCCTGCTGTATGGTCTCCTCGATCAAGTGCGTATAGATTTCCGTCTTGCCCGACGAGGTCACGCCATAAAGCAGGCACACTGATTGATTTTCAAAGCATTGGTGAATTTCGTCCAAGGCCTTTTGTTGATGAACATTCAGCGGTTTCAGTTCCCTCACCTGCGAGGATTCGTCACCCAGTCTGCTCACCACAAAAAAATACGTCTCCAGTACCCCTCGCTTCACCAAAGCGTTGAACACCTCTGCCGAGGCATGGCCATGTGTCAGCAAATCTTGCTTGCTCACCTCCCGAGGTCCCCCCTCAAAGAAGGCCGACAAATGCAGGTACGTCAGCAACAGTTCCTGCTGTTTCACTGCCCTTTTCATGGCATCGAGCAACCCCTGCAGCGCCTCCTCCGTCCGATACGCCTCCGTCAGTCGCACATGCGTCTCCACCTTCGGCTTAAAATCCAGTTTCAGTCCGGCAGGCACCGCAGCATTATACACATCGCCCCTGGCACACATATAATAATCCGCCATCCAGTCCCACAGCTTCAGCTGTCCAGGCAGCACCGCCGGCTGTTCTTCCAGCAGCGCGAAAACATACTTCACCTCATAGCCCTCGGGCGTCTCGTGGTGTATCCTGTCCACAATGGCCGTATAATGTTTCGTCTTGCCGAAGGGCACCACCACACGGCACCCCCTCTTCACCCGCTGTGCCATCTCTTCGTGCACAGCATAGGTAAAGGTAGCCTTCAGGGGCAAGGGCAATATCACATCAATATAGGTCATTTGTTCAGATAAAAATAGCGTTACTGACATAAGCCGGTAACGCTATGGTAGTTGTACTTCTAAGGATTAGAAGAAATAAGCCAATGATAACTGCCAAGTATTCAACTTGTTCTTGGTATCAACGCCCACAATGTTTTTAAAATTGAAGCTGTCGCCCAACGCAAACTGATAATTAATACCAATCTGCAAATGGTTCACCAATTTCACACCAGCGCCGACGTTCAGACCCACCTGAGCGCTCTTCTTGTCAACACCTGTAAGATCCACATCCTTCAGGTTGAAGAAGAAATCAGGACCAGCAGCCAGGAAGACAGAAGCCATATCGCCCAAACCAATTGAATATTTCAAGTTGATAGGCAACTCAATACCCTGTTGCTTCAAATCGCCAGAGCCACGCTGAGAATACATCAAGGCACCATCCACGCCAATGCCAATCAGAGGTACAGTAGCCTCTACGGTCGGACCAATGAAGAAACCCGTTGAATTATCCTTAATACCATCAAGGGTAGCATTCGTAATATCGGTGCTCATCTTGGAAAGATTCAAACCACCTTTCACACCAAACCTTACCTGTGCGTCAGCAGGCATAGCCATTGCCAAGCTGCAAACGGCTACTAATAATACGCTTAAAAACTTTTTCATAACTTTTATTATTTGGTTCTTGCTGACAAAGGTACATATTTTTTTTAAATCTTGGCAGAAATATGCGGTAAATGTATTAACTTTGCACTGTTAATTCGGATGGAGAGATGCCGGAGTGGTCGAACGGACCGCACTCGAAATGCGGCATACGGGTAACCGTATCCAGGGTTCGAATCCCTGTTTCTCCGCGAGAACTATCAGAAATGGGACTATCATGGTCCCATTTTTTTGTGTCTATTTTCCAGATATTTAAATCTTATTTACTTGTTAATCTGACGATTATATCAACCGAAGGGATATATGGGAAGGGGACTATCATTCGAGCAGGAAGCAATAAACTTTCATGGTATTGGGCACAAATGATGGATGTGAGTTTCGTGAAAAATCCGTGATCTCACGTGGCTTTTTAGGCGACTCATCCTCCCTCAGATGGTGAAATTGCCGTGAAAAGAAGCAGTAATTGACCAATGACTGCATTATTGAAGTAAATGACAAAAAAA
>JAIKZS010000116.1 GCA_024682035.1 Bacteroidaceae bacterium | reverse complement strand
CACCACTTAGATGTGGAATCAATTATTACCGATTTGAAGCACGAAAGAAAGAGACGTTCTATTGCTTTGCAGCAATGGTTGTTTGAGCAATTTGTGATGTTGAATGCTCGTGGTGAACGCAAGAATCTCATTGAGATTTTTCAAGCCTATACACCACAAACAGACCCAGCTACTGTTACAACAAAACAGCACATGCCACCAGGGGGTACTGGGGAATGTGCTGCTCCTAAATTATTGCAATTTGCTTTCCTCAACAAGCTGCAACCCATCGCCATGGCTGAGTTTTGGTGGGGCAATTCACCCAAAGGGGAGGAACGCATTCATGGTCACTTTTATCCAGCTTGCGAACAAAAATGCCGACCAATTCTCAATTTTATGCTAAATTAATTCTCAAAGTAATAAAGGAAGGTAGCAACACCATCAAGTGCATGCTTCTTCTGTCCTTCAATCTCAATATAGAAATTTATTTCGGCTTTAGCGATGCCACGCAGGTTGAGCACTGATTTCATATCGGCTACCAAGCGAATGCGTTGACCAGAAAGTACGGGTTGACCAAATTTCATCTTATCCATACCATAGTTAACCATCATCTTCAAGTTGTGCACCTCAATGATTTGTCCCCACAGGTAAGGCAATACAGATAAGGTAAAATAACCATGTACAATGGTGGTTTTATAAGGACTTTCCACTTTGGCACGCTCTGGATCTACATGAATCCACTGGTGGTCGAGGGTGGCGTCAGCAAACATGTTAATACGTTCTTGGGTCATTTCCATGAAATCGGACACACCGATACGGTGACCTTCTAATGCCTGAAATTCGGCTAAGTTATTCACTACTACTTTTGTACTCATTTTATTTTTCTTTTATTATTGCACAAAACAAGTTGAAATGTGCATTTATTCAGCTGCAAAATTACATAATATTTCCTAATAGCCACATAAGAATGTAATATTTTTTATAATTTCGCGACATGAAAGAGAAGAGAGGCGATGCCTACATACTGGATCTCATTAAGGAAGGCGAACACCAACAGCAGGATTTCAAATTTGAAATATCTGACGTGTGCAAGATTGCCAAGACACTATCAGCATTTGCCAACACCGATGGAGGCAGGTTGCTGATTGGTGTGAAGGACAATGGCAAAATAGCCGGCGTGCGCTCTGATGAAGAGCAATATATGATTCAGGCAGCAGCCAAACTGTATTGTGTGCCTTCGGTTAACTATGAGATGACCACTTACATCGTAGAGGGAAAACAAGTGTTGCTGGCCGACATTAAGCGTAGTGTGAAACGCCCTGTATGCGCCAAGACTGACGACGGAAAATTGTTGGCATACATACGCGTGGCCGATGAGAATATCCTGGCTACACCCGTACACCTGAAGCTATGGCAACAGGATGGAAGTGAACGCGGTGAACTGACGGAATTTACTGAAAAAGAAAAGCGTTTGTTAGAGGTGTTGGCTTCTCATGGCGCTGTCCATCTGAACAAATGTTGCAGACTGACGGGCCTGTCACGATTTACCACCATCAATCTACTCGCCAAGTTTATTAGGTACGGCGTGATTGAGGCTGTTTACCACGATCAGAAATTCTTATTCACTTTAAGTTTTGAACACTAAGAAGGATGAATCATATAAGAAAGGCATAGAAAAGATAAAAAATAAACAAGTTTATTTTGTCCTGCACGCTACTTTTCGTAAATTTGCCTCGCAAAACAGTAACTAATTTACACAATGAGCATATTTTCTAAACTTTTCGGCAAAAAAGACAATGCGTCAGCACAAAGCGCAGAAGACTTTATGTCGCTGGTGCGTGTATATTTTCAGTCGGTGCTGGCTGTTAACTTAGGTATTACCAATATACGTGCCATACCTGATGTGGCCAACTTCAAGCGCTTGTTTAAGATTCCTACTACTGGCGGCAAGTTAGGTCAGGGTGAAAAAACAGCCTCTAAAAAGATGTTGGTACAGGACTATGGCATGAGTGAGAATTTCTTTAAGGAAATTGATAATTCTATCAAGAAGCATGTACGCAACCAGAACCAGGTACAGTCATATATGTTCATGTACCAGGGCTTTACAGGCGACTTGATGATGATGATTAGTAACTTGATGCAATGGAAGTTGCGCGTACCTTCCATGTTTGCCAGCGTGATCAAGAGTGCTGTGGAAGAAACCGTTCATGACATCTGCACCAAACCTGTGTTCAAGAAGGACGACGAACAAAAAACCGCTATGCAAATTCGCACCTACAAGGAGCGTCTGGATTATTCAGAAGCTTGGATGAGTGAATTTGTATATAAGGTGGTGATGCTGGCCAAGAAAGAAAAGCGCAGCAATGATGACGAACAAACCGAAAAATCAAAGTAACGAAAGATATAACAAATCTACAGATACAGGGATGGCAGACAGTGGGATACCGATTGAACGCCATCCCTTTCTTCCTTTTCTACCCAACAACGCTAAGGTTTTAATGCTGGGCAGTTTCCCTCCACAGGCCAAGCGATGGGACATGGTGTTTTACTACCCTAACCGTCAGAACGATTTCTGGCGCATCATAGGTTTGATTTTCTTTCAAGACAAAAATCATTTTATCAATGCCGAAGGGCACTTCATGGAACGTGACATCAAGGATTTCATGCAAGCGAAAGGAATTGCCCTGTACGACACTGCCACCGCCGTGCGACGACTACAGGACAACGCATCTGATAAATACTTGGAAGTGGTGGAACCGACTGACATTGACGCTTTGTTAAAACAGATACCACAATGCCAAGCCATTGTGACCACCGGCGAGAAAGCCACTTCGGTAATATGCGAGTGTTACGACATAGAAAAGCCCAAAGTGGGTGGATACTGCATCTTCCACACTGAAGACAAAGAAATGCGTTTGTACAGAATGCCTTCAAGCTCGAGGGCCTATCCGCTGGCCCTCGAGAAGAAAGCTGTTGTCTATCAATCAATGTTTGCAGATATAGGAATATTGTGAGCTGCTTACATTAAAATCACCAAGGTCTCCATGGCCCCATGAGCACCCTTTACCAAAGTCTGCTCAATATCAGCCGTCTTGGAAGGGCCAGAGATGAAAGTGGCAAAGTTGTAGGAAGGCAGCTGCTCTATTTTAGCGTAAGCTTCTGCCATATTATTCACCAAGTTCTTCTTTTCCAGCAAGATAACCAATCGCTCAGCAATAAAGTAAATAATCTTGTGCTTCACCGTCTGTGGAATCCACACACAACCGTTTTCAGCCACGCCAACTTCCCCCTTCACCACGGCCAAGTCTGTGCCATTCAAGTCTTGCGCCACTTCCACCTCATCAGGGTTCATGGTGGCACAGGTAATGCCTGGCATATTGCTGGCAATGGCATTCATATTGGGATAGCGTTGCAGAATATAATCATTTACATCCATGCCTTCGGGCAACTCCACAGCCTCGCCACCAACAGCAGCACTGATGCTGATAAACTGCTTAACAAGATCGGGATATTGCACGGCATTAACTTTCCACGTGGGGTAGTCAAATTCTTGCAAGGTATTCTTCTTGATAGAAGCCAATATTTCATCTTTGCTACTCATATTACTTGTCCTCCTTTCCTTGTACTTCGTGGTTTTTCCACATCTTATTGAACGATTCTTTCGGGAATTTCATCATCTCATGCCCCATGCCCCAAGCATTCAAGCCATTGTACAGCATGAAGCGCGGTAAACTATTGGCAATTGGAGCCATGGACAATGCAGTTTCGTACAGACCTTGGTGCTCGAAAATATACTTCAAGCCTTTGGCCATGAATTTCTTTTCTTTGTTGGCATGACCAAAACCGTCCATTTTCTGGCGCCACTTGTATATTTGTTCACCTAAATCAATCTTCACCGGACAAACATTTTGGCAACTCAGACAAAGTGTACAAGCCGAAACATTGTCGTAGTATTTATCAGGATTGTGCGCCATCCCCAAATTGATGCCCACTGGACCCGGAATAAAATAGGTATATGAATAACCGCCTGAGCGTCGATAAACCGGACAGGTATTCATGCAGGCGCCGCAACGCAGACAATTCAGCAATTTATAGTGATCGGCCTGACCAAGAATCTTACTTCGACCATTGTCAACAATGATGATATGGTATTCACCACCTTCACGAGGTCCACGGAAATGAGAAGTGTATGTAGTAGTAGGCTGACCTGTACCACAACGAGCCAACAAACGGGTAAAGACACCCATTGCTTCTTGATTGGGCACAATTTTATCTATGCCAAAAGCTGTGATGTTCAGTTTAGGACTCGACATTCCCATATCAGCATTTCCTTCGTTGGTACAAACCACACAATCGCCTGTAGAAGCAATGGCAAAATTGGCACCCGTCATGGCTGCATCGGCATGCAAGAAAAGATTTCGCAAGTTTTTACGTGCCACGTGCGTAAGGTAGGTAGGGTCATTGTTGCCTGGCTCAGCATTCATTTTATCCACAAAACAGTCACCTACTTGTTCTTTAGTGATATGTATGGCAGGCATCACAATATGAGAAGGTGGCAATTTCATAAGCTGCAAGATGCGCTCACCCAAATCGGTCTCAATGGTATCAATGCCTTTTGAAATTAAGAATGGATCAAGTTCGCACTCTTCTGAAAGCATAGACTTGCTCTTCACAAAGCTTTGAACATCATGACTTTTAAGAATGCCATAAATAATGTCACGATATTCCTCTGCATCTTTGGCCCAGTGAACAATAGCGCCATTGGCTTTGGCATTTTTTTCAAATTCCACCAGTAATTCAGCAAGGTGACTGTTGGAATAAAGTTTCAGTTCACTGGCCATCTCGCGAAGTTCCTCCCATTCAGGAACATCATCCCTCATCTTGTCACGCTTAACACGCACTGACCAGAATGTCTGGTTGTGGTGATTCACTTTATCGCGGTCCCTCAAAAAGCGAGCCGCATCTATTGAATGTTTCGTACTCATAGTCCGTTAGCTAAGATTTGAACAATGTGGATAGTTTTAATAGGCAGATGCTCACGATCAATCACCCCCTGCATGTGCATAAGGCATGAACTATCGGCACCTGTAATATATTCTGCGCCCGTATCCATGTGATGGTGCACTTTATCTTGCCCCATACAGATGGACACTTCGGGTTCTTCAACGGCAAACATACCTCCAAAGCCACAACACTCATCAGGATGTTCAGGTTCAAATATCTCAACACCCTCAACCAGTTGCAGTAAATCACGCAGTTTGTTGTAATAAGGCAACCCCAATTCACTAGGCCTTGACAATCCAAGTTCGCGAACGCCATGACAGCTATTGTGTATGCTCACTTTGTGATGGAACGAAGCCTGCAGTTTCTCAGGCTTTACTACATCATGAATAAATTCACAGATATCGTATATCTTGCCTACACTTTCGCATTTCTTACCATTTAGAATGTTGGGATAATTGACCTTAACGAATGCCACACAACTGGCCGACGGGCCCACCACATAATCATATCCCTTGAACTTTTCTTCAAAAGTAAGTGCCAGTTTTTTAGAATCCTTCTCAAATCCCGCGTTTGCCATGGGCTGCCCGCAACAAGTTTGGTCTTCAGGATAATCTACATCCAGTCCTAAACTCTTTAACAATTTGTAAGCAGCTACCCCTACTTCAGGGTAAACTGCGTTGACATAACATGGTATAAATAATCCTATTTTCATACAAATCAGATTAACAGTTAGTACTTAAATAATCACTTTCTTATACAATCACAAATATACGAATTTAATAGACTTGAAGTAAAGAAATGGTAGATAAATCTTGCAAGAAAAGAAAAAAAAACAATTGTATGCCAATTTTTATTCAGTTTAATTTGGAGAAAAAGCAAAAAGTAGTAATTTTGTAGCAAATTAGGTGTAGTAAATGACAGACGAAGAGAAAAAACAGCTCAATGACTTCGAGACAAGTCTTCGCCATTTAATTTATCTGCATGATAAATTAAGACGTGACCATGCCGAACTACAGCAGCTTCTACTGGACAAAGAAGAAGCAATATCGAAGTTACGCTCTGAATACGATGATTTGAACCAATCGTATAAAGATTTGAAGTCTGCCATGACAATGAGCTTAGAGGGTGGCGATGTGCGCCAAACCAAACAGCGATTGTCAAAAATAGTGCGTGAAGTCGATAAATGCATCGCTATGTTAAACCAATCATAACACTTGAGATGTATGGACGATGATATGATAAAAATACAGTTAACCATCGGTAACAACCCGTTTCCTCTTACCATCCACAGAAAGGATGAAGAGATGGTACGAAAGGCTGCCCGGCAGGTTGATAATTTGACAAATGCATATAAGGAGCATTATCCAGAGTTACCAGAAGTACGTATCTTACAGATGGTTGCATATCAGCTATCACTAGAAGGACTGAAGGAAAAAGGACGCAATGAGACAGCCCCTTATATTGATAAAATGCAAGAATTGGCAAAGTTGATTGATGACTGCATCAACAACTAAAGCCAACTGATTTAAAGGAAGTTCACGCACTGTTTACCCGTTTGCACCATTTGTAGCAAACAGGTTTCAGTGCGTATTTATTATATATTTTATTTTAACGACTATGGTAGTAAATATAGTATTCTGCGTGGTGGGCTTACTTGTAGGCCTGGCCATCATGTTCTTCGTTCAGAAGACCCTTCTGAAATCGAAGACTGATACCATACTGAAAGAGGCAAATGCCGAAGCAGAGGTTATCAAAAAGAACAAACTGCTGGAAGTGAAGGAGAAGTTCCTGAACAAAAAAGCAGAACTTGAAAAAGAGGTTGCACAGCGTAATCAAAAGATTCAACAAGCCGAAAACAAACTTAAGCAACGTGAAATGGTGCTGAACCAGCGCCAAGAAGACCTTCAGCACAAAAAAGCTGAAAATGAAGCTATTCGTAACAACCTTACAAATCAATTGGGAGTTATCGAGAAAAAGAAAGATGAACTGGACAAATTGCAACAGCAGGAAATCGTAAAACTGGAAGCCATCTCTGGTTTATCGGCCGAAGAAGCGAAGGAACGCATGGTTGAATCGCTGAAAGAAGAAGCTAAGATGCAAGCTCAATCTTACATCAACGAGATTATGGATGATGCTAAGATGAATGCCAATAAAGAGGCTAAACGCATTGTGGTACAAACCATTCAGCGTGTAGCTACTGAAACAGCTGTAGAAAATTCTGTGACTGTATTCCACATTGATTCTGATGAAATAAAAGGACGTATCATTGGTCGTGAAGGCCGTAACATACGTGCGTTGGAAGCTGCTACTGGCGTGGAAATCATTGTTGACGACACACCTGAGTCTATCGTCCTTTCTGCTTTCGATCCTGTTCGCCGTGAGATTGCTCGTCTGGCATTGCACCAGTTGGTTACTGACGGACGTATTCATCCTGCTCGCATTGAAGAGGTGGTTGCCAAGGTTCGTAAACAAGTTGAAGAAGAGATTATTGAAACAGGTAAGCGTACTACTATCGACTTGGGTATCCATGGTTTGCATCCTGAATTGATACGTGTTGTCGGAAAGATGAAATACCGTTCATCGTATGGCCAAAACTTGTTGCAACATGCACGTGAAACGGCTAATCTCTGTGCTGTAATGGCTACAGAACTTGGGTTGAATCCTAAGAAAGCACGCCGTGCCGGTTTGCTGCACGATATAGGTAAAGTGCCTGATGACGAACCTGAATTGCCACACGCATTGCTGGGTATGAAACTGGCTGAGAAATATAAAGAGAAGCCAGACATTTGTAATGCTATTGGTGCTCACCACGACGAAGTGGAGATGACTACCCTGCTCGCTCCTATCGTACAAGTATGCGATGCTATCTCTGGTGCTCGTCCTGGTGCCCGCAGGGAAATTGTTGAAGCATACATCAAGCGATTGAATGACTTGGAGACACTGGCTGCATCCTATCCTGGAGTAACCAAGACTTACGCTATCCAAGCTGGTCGTGAACTGCGTGTTATTGTAGGTGCCGACAAGATTGACGACAAACAAACCGAGAGTCTGTCAACTGAGATTGCTAAGAAGATTCAGGATGAAATGACTTATCCTGGTCAGGTGAAGATTACAGTAATTCGTGAAACGAGAGCTGTAAGCTACGCTAAATAATTATTTGTTTGGTATTTGATGTACTCCCATAATTGGAGGGTTTCATATAGGTAAAGGGTTCGGTTTTATACTGGACTCTTTATTTTTTATGCTCTAACGAATAAGATTTCATAGGGTTGGTTTTTTTGTGGCAGGATGACTCTTGTCGGATTAGATATCCGAAAAACCTGCCGGTGGCAGGATGACTCTTGTCGGATTAGATATCCGAAAAACCTGCCGGTGGCAGGCTTTCAAAGAAAAACATCTTCAGTTTGCATTTGAAAGCTAGCTTTCATGCCCACTGAAGATGTTTTCTTTGAGCCTCTTGTCGGATTCGAACCAACGACCCCGAGATTACAAATCACGTGCTCTGGCCAACTGAGCTAAAGAGGCGGGGTGGGCAAGCTTACTATATCGCGCCGCTACAACCTGCTGCCCTTGCTGCGGTCAAGCCCTGGGGGATTCACAAGGAGCTGGCCGTATAGGACTTGCCCATGTGCTTTTTTCAGAAAAGCGAGTGCAAAGGTACAACTATTTTTCAATTCTGCAATAATATTTGCCAACTTTTTTATATCTTTGCCGCGTTAATCGATGAAATCAATATGATTGAAGACAGAAGGAATTTGCAAAAGGTATCCATGGCAGCCGGCACCATCATGGGAATTTACTGGATTTTTAAGTTCATTTTCTTCCCAATAGGCATGTCTATGCCCTTCATTATGCTGGTGTTTGGCCTGTTAACCTTTTTCGTGCCTTTCATCGGCTATCGCCTGGTGTGCCTCTATCGCGACAAATACTCCAACAACAACGGTAGCATCGGATTCATCCACGCATTCACCTTCTGTCTGTTCATGTATATGTATGCCTCCCTGCTCACTTCCGTATGTCATCTGGTGTATTTTCAGTTCATCGACCACGGCTTTGTGCTGGAGAGGCTACAGGATATGCTTCAAACGGTGAAAGACAGTCCGTTGCCAGGTACAGACGACTATGTTAAACAATATCAGTTGGCCATCGACACCTATTCAGTCATGAGTCCCGTTGACATCACCCTGCAACTGGTGAGTCAGAACATGTTCTACGGATTGCTGATGGCTTTACCAACTGCCATAATAGCCAAACGCAAGATTAAAAAAGAAAACTAAAGCATGGATATTTCAGTTGTAATACCATTATATAATGAGGAAGAATCACTCGGCGAGCTGCATGCTTGGATCCAGCAAGTGATGGAGGCCAACCACTTCAGCTACGAGGTGATCTTCATCGACGATGGATCGAGCGACGGGTCTTGGCAAGTGATAGAACACCTGCGACAAGCACATCCCGAGGTTCGAGGCATCAAGTTCCGTCGCAACTATGGAAAGTCGCCTGCCCTCTACTGTGGCTTCAAGGCTGCCCAAGGTCAGGTGGTGATTACCATGGATGCCGACCTGCAGGACTCGCCCGATGAGATACCGGCTCTCTACAAGATGATTGCTGAAGAAGGCTACGACCTGGTGAGCGGATGGAAGAAGAAACGCTACGACCCGCTATCCAAGACATTGCCTACCAAGCTGTTCAACGCCACGGCCCGAGCTGCAAGTGGCATCCACAACCTGCACGACTTCAACTGTGGGCTGAAAGCCTACCGTCAGGAGGTGGTGAAGAACATCGAGGTGTTTGGCGAGATGCATCGCTACATACCTTGGTTAGCCAAGAATGCCGGTTTCACCAAAATTGGCGAGAAGGTGGTGCAACATCAGGCACGCAAGTACGGCAAGACCAAGTTTGGCTTGAACCGCTTCATCAACGGCTACTTAGACTTGCTTACACTGTGGTTCCTCTCCACTTTTGGCGTGCAACCCATGCACCTTTTCGGCACCTTGGGCTCGCTGATGTTCCTGATTGGTCTCATCTCTGTCATGATTGTGGGCGGAAACAAACTGTATTACATCTTGAACAATTTGCCTCACCGACTGGTGACCGATTCACCCTATTTCTACCTGGCACTCACATCGATGATTATCGGTACACAACTCTTTGTGGCAGGTTTCTTGGGCGAATTGATTTCACGAAACAGTGAGGAGAGGAATAAATACCAAATTGAGAAAACGATTGGAAATTGACAATTGACGATTGACGATTGACAATTGAGAATGAAGAATGAATGATATGAGGAAACTGATTCCGATTATATTGACCATAGGATGTGTGATCGCCAGCATCATTGCCTGCACGGAAGACGATGACTGCTCGGGCAATGCACGCCACATGATGACTGCCAAAATACTGACGATGGTGCAAACCGACTCGGCCAAGTGGGCAACGTCCTACTCGCTCGACTCGCTCACCGTCTATGCCTTTGGCACCGACTCTATCATCATCAACGACGAAACGGAAGTTTCCTCGGTGAGATTGCCCTTGCGCACCAACGTGGAGGAAACCACGCTGGTGTTCAGCTACACATTCCATGCAGGCGACACCCTGCCTCAGCACAACGACAAAGACACCATCGTGTTCCGACACATCAACACGCCTTATTTCTTGACGTTAGACTGCAACTTCGTGGTGAAGCAGGAAGTAACCGACCTGCGCTACACCACCCATGTGCTCGACTCTATAATAATCGTTAATCCAACAGCAAGCTTAGATGATGGGACAGAGAATCTTAAGATATATTATTAGCTTCTTGCTGCTGTTGGCAATCGTAGAGCCCCTACCCGTGCAGGCGCAACAGCGAAATAACAGGCAAACGTCGCAACAACAGAAGAAAAAGCGCGAGAAGACTTTGCCAGAGGTGAACTATCCCCTGATGAATGGCATCGATGTGGGTGTGGATATCCTCTCGCCAATCATCAAGGCATTTGGATCGGATTTCATGTCGGCCGAAGCCATGGTGGACGTGAACCTCTACAACCGCTATTTCCCCACTGTGGAGATAGGCTATGGAGGAGGCAAAGCCGTTAACGACTACGACATACACATCAAGACGTCAGCACCTTATTTCCGCTTGGGCATCGACTACAACACTTTCTGGAAGAAAGCCCATGGCAACCTGCTCACAGTGGGTTTGCGATATGGCTTCAGTTCGGGCAAGTACGATGTGACGGCACCCGACGTGTCGGATCCCCATTACGAGACGGGAGCGGCTTTGACCAACTTGACCGACCCTATCTGGGGCGACTCGTCCAACTACGTTCACGAGGGTATGAAATACACCATGCACTGGGTGGAGTTCACTTTCGGCCTACGAGCAAACGTGGCCAAGCACATCAAGATGGGACTGATGCTCAGGATCAAGCATAAACTGAAGGCTTCGACAGATCGATTTGGCGATCCCTACTACATACCAGGCTTCGGCCGTTACGATTCCAACAACACAGGTATCACCTATTCTATAATATATCAATTGAAATGAGTACGTTAGATATCTGGTTGATTGCGGTAAGTCTGGCCATGGATTGTCTGGCAGTGTCCATCGCAAGCGGCATCATGCAAAAGCGGTATGTGTGGAGCAACATGCTGCCCATGGCCTTGAGCTTCGGGTGGTTCCAAGGCATGATGTGTGCCCTCGGCTGGCTGGCATTCACCTATTTCAGCGGATGGGTGGAGAGCGTTGACCATTGGATTGCCTTCGGCCTGCTGGCCATGATTGGAGGCAAGATGATCAAAGACGGTTTGTCGGATGGCGATGAAGAGCGCCACTTCAACCCCTCTTCGACCTGGGTGATACTCACGTTGGCCGTAGCCACCAGCATCGATGCTTTGGCCGTTGGCATCTCGTTTGCCTGCTTGAGCTACAACAAGTTCAGTGACATCACCTACCCTGTGGTGGTCATTGGTTTTGTATCGTTGGTGTTCTCGCTGTTGGGCCTCTTTCTGGGGGTTACCTTCGGCAAGCGCATAGAAAAGAAATTAAAACCCGAACTGGCAGGAGGCATCATCCTCGTGCTGATAGGAATAAAGATATTAATTGAACATTTAAACGTAATATGAAAAAGAAGAATTTCATCTGGCTGGTCTTGTTGGTGATTGGCGCAGCCTTGGTGCTGCTTAAGCAAAACGGCATCATTTCATGGGGTGAGACTAAATCTTATCGTACTGAGAAAGGCTTGGTCTTCGGCACCATGTATAACATTACTTACGAGTCTGAGAATTCCCTGAGATTAGACATCGACAAAGAGTTGGACAACTTCGACAACTCACTGTCGATGTTCAACCCGAACTCCATCATCAGTCTTTCGAACAAGAACGAGGATGTCACTGTCGATAGCCTCTTCACCAACGTGTTCCAGAAGGCGATGTCGATTTCCGAAGCCACCGATGGTTGCTTCGACATCACTGTGGCTCCCCTGGTGAATGCCTGGGGGTTCGGCTTCTCTGAGAACATCACGCCAGACAAGGCAAAGATCGACAGCATCTTGAAGTTCATCGGTTGGCAGAAGGTTCAGCTCAAAGACGGCAAGGTGGTGAAGCAAGACCCACGCATCATGCTCGACTGTAGTGCCATCGCCAAAGGCTATTCCGTTGATGTGATTGCCAACTTGCTGAAACGTAAGGGAGTGAAGAATTTCATGGTAGATATCGGTGGCGAAGTGGTGGTATCAGGTGTCAATGCTTCAGGCAATAACTGGCGCATCGGCGTGAGCAAGCCTGACGATGACCCACTGAGTCGCAACAACAATTTGCAGACCATCTTGGACATTACCGACCTGGGTATTGCCACCAGCGGTAACTACCGCAACTTCTATTACAAGGATGGTATGAAATATGCTCACACCATCGATCCCAAGACGGGTTATCCCGTGCAGGACCGCATCTTGAGTGCCACTGTGATAGCCCAGGATTGCATGACTGCCGATGCCTATGCCACTGCCTTCATGGTGATGGGTCTGGAACGTGCCAAGGAAATGACCGAGCAACATCCCGAGCTCGATGCCTACTTCATCTATAGCGATGATAAAGGCAACTACCAAACCTACATGACCGATGGCATGAAGAAGTTTGTGAGGGAATAACATCGATCAAGTTAGACATTTTTTTATAGCAAGGGGCTTTTGCCCCCCTTGTCTCTTTTTATCAGCTATATTAATCTGTTATTATGAAAAAGCCTCAAAATGCCGTTGATTTTGCCTGAAAACATGCGTTATTTTGGTGCGTTAATTCGCTTTGCAGCAGGGTGTTCTGGGCTCTTTGCGCAGGCATTTTTGCGGCCACGTTAGGGCGCAAGATTTTCTTAGTTGGGGCGTAAAAATGGGGTGGGTAGCGATGACAAATGACAGATGACAGTTTTCTGGTGAGCATCACATCATCACTCCTTACCGCTCCTTACCACTATTACCACTACTTACTACTACTATA
>JAIKZS010000064.1 GCA_024682035.1 Bacteroidaceae bacterium | reverse complement strand
GGTGAGTAAGGTTTTGGCTTCGAATATCCAGGTGTGGTCGTCGAGGACTACGAATGAGCGTTCTTCGTCGTCGTACTCGTCGCGAATCTCTCCTACTATTTCTTCGATGATGTCTTCCATGGTGACTAAACCGGAGGTGCCACCAAATTCATCTACCACAATGGCAATGTGCACCTTACTGGTTTGGAAGTCTTTCAGCAGCATGTCAATCTTCTTGGTTTCGGGCACAAAGAAGGCTGGACGGATGAGCGACTGCCAATGGAAATTATCTGTTTTGTTGAGGTGTGGCAACAAATCTTTGATGTAAAGCACACCTTTAATGCTATCGACGGTGCCTTGGTAAACGGGTATGCGCGAATACACATTATCTATTATACAACGCATAACGTCTTTGTAAGGCGTACTGATTTCAAGGGCTACCATGTCCATGCGTGAGGTCATAACTTCTTTGGCGGTTTCGCCACCAAAACGGATGATGCCTTGCAAGATGGTGCTCTCATCGGATATCTCTTTTTTGTCGGTCAGCTCAAGGGCATGCTCCAGTTCATCGACCGACACATTGTGTTTCTTGGGGGCAAAATATTTGTTCATGAAGAACGTGCTATGAACCAAGGCACTGGACAAGGGCTTGAACAGGGTACTGCAGAAGCTGATGCCAGAGGAGGCAAAGCGACAGAACTTCAAGGTGTTTTTCGCAGAATATATTTTGGGGACTATCTCGCCGAAGAGCAACAACAGGAAGGTGAGCACAACGGTGAGGACCAGGAACTCGGCCAATGGCGATGCAAAATCAAACACCTTCATGAAGAAATAATTGCATAGCAGGATGATGGTGACATTGACAAAGTTGTTGGTAATGAGAATCGTAGCCAGCAATCGCTCCTTGTCGGACAACAAGCGTAGGATGCGTTTATCGGAGGGGTTTTTCTTCTCGTCGATGGCATTAAGGTCAACCGGCGAAAGGGAGAAAAAGGCTATCTCGGAGGCCGAAGCGAAGGCCGAGAAAAGCAACAGAACAGCAGCCACAACAATGGCTACGATGGCCTCTGCTGATGGCTGCTGAATTGTAATATCATTTAAAACAGCTGTTAGCTGAGATAAAAACGAGTCTGAGTCCAAAATAATTAAATTAGTTAAACATATTGTTAAAACGGCACGTTATCAGTTGACTCATCGGCCGATTGTGCAGGGGCTGATGCAGACTGAGCTACCGAAGCTGAATGGCTGGATGACTTAGGCGTTAGCATCTCCATTTCTTCAACATAAATTTCAGTAACATAGCGCTTGATACCACTCTGGTCGTCATAACTTCGTGTGAAGATTTTACCTTCTACATATAATTTATCGCCTTTATGCACATATTTTTCTACTGTTTGCGCCATACCATTGCGGAACACCAGGTTATGCCACTCGGTACGATCGGGCACCACGGTGCCATTCTGTAAGGTGTAACCACGCTCTGTAGTAGCCAATGCTACTTGTGCAACTGCACGTCCGCCTTCAAAGTACTTCACGTTTGGGTCTCTGCCCACATTTCCAATTAAAATTGCCTTATTCATAAATGTTATTGTTAAAAAAATTAATTGTTCGGGCACAAAAATATAGTAAATTCTTACATCTTGCAAGTTTTTCAAGATGTTTTATCTAAAAAAAGCGTGATGAGCCTGGGAAAAGCATAATCGGATACTTGCTCTATCTTTATCTTTTGATAGGCTGCAAACGAATGGCTGTTTGCCGGCAGATGGATGGCATAGAAATCGGCCATGATGATGCGATGGGTAAGTACATGCTTCACCCCTTGTCTGACAAGGGTGAGTTGGGGAGCCTCGTCTGGCGCCAGCATGGGTTGAATGGATTGCAGTAACTCACTGGGAGTCAGCTGATGGTCGCTCTCCACCAAAGGCAGTTCGTAGAGGTTCTGCCAAATGTCGCGCTCGGTACGTTTATGTATATAGGTATAGCCATCGGCATTCACCCAAAGATAGTGGAAGTAGCGTGTCTTGATGGCGAGCTTTTTCTCTTTCAAAGGCAAGACATCCACCCTACCTGTACGTAGCGCCATACAGCTGTCGGCCAACGGACAAGTGGTGCATTGGGGCGACTGAGGGGTACACATCAATGCCCCAAAATCCATGATGGCCTGATTATAGTCGGCAGGGCACGAAGGATCGAGCTGATCTTGTGCCAAGGCAGCAAACATTTTCTTGCCTCGAGTGGTGTCAATGGGTTCGTCGATGTCAAAATAACGGGCCAGTACGCGATAAACATTGCCATCGACCACGGCATAGGGCATGTTGTAGGCAAATGAACAGATGGCAGCAGCTGTGTAGTCGCCCACCCCTTTCAGGGCTCGCACTTCGGCATAGGTGGTGGGAAAGATGGATGAGTTGTTTTTGGCATGAGCACAAATGCTCTTGGCTGCAGCATGCAGGTTACGAGCACGTGAGTAATAACCCAAGCCTTGCCACAATCGCATCACCTCGTCTTCGGGGGCGTCAGCAAGTGACTGAACGGTGGGAAAACGTTGCATGAAACGCAAGAAATAATCGTAACCCTGACTCACCCTGGTTTGCTGCAAAATGATCTCGGAAATCCAGATACGGTAAGGGTCATTTGTGTTGCGCCAAGGCAATTCACGACGATGTTGTGCATACCATATTAATATTGTGCTACTGAAGGTGCTCATAAGTGTTTTTGGACCATTTTATGTGCAAAAATAGTAAATAAACAAAAAGAAATTATCTAAAATCCTCAAAATGCGTTATTTTTCAAAAAAAAGAGCATTCCTATTTTGGGAATTGGAAAAAAGGTAATATATTTGCAGTCCGAAAATACTAACAAATAAAAATATACAAAAATGACTAAAGCAGATATCATTAACGAGATCGCAAGAAACACAGGTATTGACAGAAAGTCAGTGGCTGCTACAGTAGAAGCTTTTATGGCTTCAGTAAAGACTTCATTAGAAAATGAGGAGAACGTGTACCTCCGTGGTTTTGGTAGCTTTATTGTTAAGAAGCGCGCTCAGAAGACCGCTCGTAACATTTCTAAGAACACTACTCTGATCATCCCAGAGCATAATATCCCTGCTTTCAAGCCTGCTAAGACTTTTACACTAAAAGTTAAGAAATAAATTTATTAACCCTTTAATTTTTCAAAAGCTATGCCAAGCGGAAAGAAGAAAAAAAGACATAAAATGGCTACGCACAAGCGTAAAAAAAGACTAAGAAAGAATAGACATAAGAGCAAGTAAATAATTCTTAGTCATTAAGCTAAATAGAAAGGACAAATTTGAGATTTTTTGTTCAAGTTTGTCCTTTTATTTATCTTAAAATTGTATTTGTTTAATCAACAAAGAGTTCTTTAACTTATTAGAAAAGTAACCCAGTGACAAACGAACTTGTGGTAGATGTGAAGCCTAAAGAGGTTTCCATCGCCCTGTTGGAAGACAAACAGTTGGTGGAACTTCAAAAGGAGGGTATCAACACGGCTTTCAACGTGGGCAACATTTATTTGGGACGCGTTAAAAAAGTAATGCCCGGACTAAATGCATGCTTCGTGGATGTGGGATACGAGAAGGAAGCATTTCTTCATTACTTGGACTTAGGAGAGAATTTTAGCTCTATCAACAAGTATGTCAAGCAAGTTTTAAGTAACAAGAAGAAGCTGAGTCCGCTCAGCAAGGCACCCATCATGCCGACATTGCCGAAAAGTGGTTCAATATCGGACTACCTGCAGGTAGGACAAGAGGTAGTGGTGCAGATTGTAAAGGAACCTATCTCAACAAAAGGACCAAGACTTACAGCTGAACTGTCGTTTGCAGGCAGGTATCTGGTACTTATGCCTTTCGACGATAAGGTTTCTGTATCGCAAAAAATTAAATCGAGTGAAGAGCGAGCACGCCTCAAGCAGTTGCTGATGAGTATAACGCCCAAAAACTTCGGGGTGATCGTCAGAACGGTAGCTGAAGGAAAACGTGTAGCAGAACTCGACGCTGAACTTAAAGTTTTGCTGAAGAGATGGGACGACGCCATGCAAAAAGTGCAGAAGGCTACGAAATTTCCGACACTGATTTACGAAGAGACAAGCCGTGCGGTTGGTATGTTGCGCGACTTGTTTAATCCTGATTTCGAGCACATCTATGTGAATGATGAAGCTGAATTTAATGAAATAAAGGATTACGTATCAATCATAGCCCCTGAGAAGGCAGGAATCGTGAAACTGTACGATGGTGAGTTACCCATTTTTGACAACTTTGCTGTAACCAAGCAAATTAAGTCGTCGTTTGGAAGCACTATTTCTTATAAGAATGGTGCATACCTGATTATTGAACATACGGAGGCTTTGCATGTGGTGGATGTGAATAGCGGAAATCGCACCAAAACCGACAATCAGGAAACGACTGCACTGGAAGTGAACCTGGGTGCTGCCGATGAATTGGCACGACAGCTTAGACTGCGTGATATGGGTGGCATTATTGTGGTGGACTTCATTGATATGGCTCTGGCTGAGGACAGACAGAAGTTGTATGAAAGGATGTGCTCGAATATGCAAAAGGACAGGGCAAGGCATAAGATCTTGCCGTTGAGCAAATTCGGACTGATGCAGATTACTAGACAGAGGGTAAGACCTGTGTTGGACATTGACACGTCGGAAACATGCCCTACTTGTTTCGGCAAGGGAACGATTCGTCCATCTATCCTCTTTACTGACTCTCTGGAGAGCAAAATTGACTACCTGGTAAATAAGGTGAAGGTGACCAAATTCTCATTACACATACATCCTTATGTTGCAGCTTATGTTAACAAAGGACTGCTGTCGATGAAACGTCAATGGCAGATGAAGTATGGATTTGGCATCAATGTTATCCCTAATCAAAGTCTGGCCTTCTTGCAGTATAAATTTTATGACAAGAATGGTGAAGAGATTGATATGCAGGAGAAGAATGATGCTTAACATTTAAAAAGAGGCCCTGAAGCTCAAAACTTCAGGGCTTTTTTTGTAATTAAGAATTCTCTGTTCTTTCGTTGAAGTAATGTTCTTTTTTGCATATCCATGGCTTCGGCTTAGCAATTCAAGCAAGCTTAATTGCATTTACCTTGCAAATATTTTCTTCGGATACATGTTCTTTTTCTTTGCCTAGATGCAAAGAAAAGAACCAAAAGAAAAATCAGGGCTGATTCTCCGAGGCTAAAATTTCATCGTTTTTGCTAAGAAAAACAAGCCATTCGCTTCGCTCAATTTTTGGGTATAGCAGATACTGCGGTGGGTAATAGGAAATACTACGACCAGTGATGGGAAATATTACCGTGTGAGATAGCGAGCTTTAATCACAGTGCAGCCGTAAGAAACGAACGATATTACCTGTTGGATAACGGATTTCCAGGATTCTCTATTCTTCATAGCTTTATAAGATTAACAGAACAAGACCTTCATAGCATCATGAATGAGTCTGCAAACAGAGTTCTTAATAAAAATGTTTTTAGAATCATCACAACCTACACCCCTACACCATTTCTAAAAAGATTATGATATAAAAGCATTATCTGGGTGTGGGTAGAGGTATAAGGTGTAGGTTGTTTTCTTTCAAAAATAATAACAACGCAGACTTATTTTGTGCCAACTGCTATATCATTGCCTTTATTTTAGTATTATTTAACAACAATATTGTTTGTGCCAACGAAATAATTTCGTTTATTTGCACATGAAAGTTGTTTGAGTGACAGCAATAATATGGTTGAACTTGATAGAATATACCTTAAAAAAATGATTAAACTTACCAAGAAAGAAGAAATTGCAATGGACTTGTTTTGGGAAAAAGGCCCGTTGTTTGTGAAGGAACTCATGGATTATTATGAGGAGCCGAAACCGCACATTAACACGCTTTCCACCGTTGTGCGTACATTAGAAGAGAAAGGAATGCTAAAACATGAAGCCTTTGGCGGTAGTTTTCGCTACAGCCCTGCCCTTAGTCGGGAAGAGTTTGGACAAGAGACAGTCAAAGGTGTTATTGGCAAGTATTTCAGTAACTCTTACGTGCGTGCCGTATCAGCACTCGTTAAAGACGAAGAGATTTCACTGGATGAGCTCAAAGCACTCGTTAAGATGGTGGAGAAGGGTAAAATCTGATAGTTCGCTATGGGTGCTTTTCTCGTTTATATATTAAAATCTGCGGTATGTCTGGCAGCATTCTACCTGTTCTATCGCTTACTATTGAGCCGTGAGACGTTCTGGCGGTTCAACCGCTTCCTGTTGCTGTCATTATTAGCGCTCAGTTTTGTGCTGCCTTTGATACACCTGCGCACCTCAGAGCCAGTACAGGTTAATACGGCGTTGGTGATGATGGAGGAATGGCTGATAAAAGAGGTGGAAGTTCAGCCTATTGAGGCAACCATGCCAGTTCTTCCATCTTTCAGTTGGATACACTTATTGATTGTTATATATATAATAGGAGTCTTGGTTTTCCTGCTGATCAATTTGGTTTCTATTTGGCAGATGCATCTTTTGATTAAAGGTGGTAAAAGAGCAGCTATGCCTGATGGATTTGAAAAGGAAAATATACAACTGGTGGTATTGCCAGGCAATGTTTCTCCTTTCAGTTGGATGAACTATGTGTTTGTTTCAAAAGATGACTATACCAACCATCCCCGTGAGATATTATTGCATGAATGTGCCCACATCACCCATGGACATTCTTTTGATCTACTCTTCTGTGAGCTTTGCCTATGCTTGCAATGGTTCAACCCTGCAGCATGGTTGGCCAAGCAAGATTTGATGACACTCCATGAATATGAGGCTGATGATGCTGTACTTAATGCTGGAGTTAATGCTCAGCAATATCAAATGTTGCTCATCCGTAAGGCTGTAGGAGGTAGGCTGATTAGTTTAGGCAACAACCTCAATCAAAGTAACCTTCGTAAACGCATTGTCATGATGCTCAAGCCTGCTTCTAACCCGTTGGCATTGCTTAAATGCATTTTCGTGCTGCCATTGGCAGTCCTTGCAGTTGGAGCTTTTGCCAGACCTGAAGTACAATTTGCTTCTCAAGATTTAGAAGCTGTTCAGCTTTCCGATATGATACCTGCTGCTCCTATAGTCAATCCGGAAGACACTGTAATCTTCCAGGTAGTACAGTTCATGCCTGAGTTTCCAGGGGGCATGGTGGAACTGATGAACTATATCAGCAGTAATGTACGTTATCCAGCGGAAGCGTTGGATGCTGGTATCGAGGGACGAGTCACCACCATGTTTATTGTGGAAAGGGACGGTACTCTCAGTAATATCCAGGTACTGCGAGGCGTAGAGCCTTCTTTGGACGCCGAAGCTTTGCGTGTTATTCGCTCGATGCCGACATGGGCTCCAGGCAGACAAGGAGACAAAGCTGTACGTACTCGATACACGGTTCCTGTGAATTTCACCATCCAAGGAAAAACAACTGCCAACTCACGAAGGTTAGAGATATCTATGGTTGATGAGGAAGGAATTTACCAAGTGGTGGAGAAAATGCCCGAGTTTCCTGGAGGTATGAATGCCCTCATGAGTTATTTGAGAGAGAATATCCGCTATCCTGAGGATGCCAAAGCGGCTGGCATCAAGGGTCGTGTCACTGTGCAGTTTGTAGTAAACGAAGACGGCTCCATCAGCAATATCTTCAAGTTGCGTGGTGTAGAGCCGTCGTTGGATGCAGAGGCCTTGCGTCTGATTGCCTCTATGCCTACTTGGAAGCCTGGTATGCATGACGGGCAGCCAGTTGCCGTACGCTATACCGTACCAATAACATTCCGCCTATGAAGTAATAACCCTAACAATATAACGACATGAAAACCATTTGTTTAGCAACCACGACAGTGGCTGCTCTGGGCATCCTATGCGCTTGTGGCCCAGCAAGCAATCAGCCTGTGG
>JAIKZS010000028.1 GCA_024682035.1 Bacteroidaceae bacterium | reverse complement strand
GCAGGATTTGAATAAGGGCCATCAGAATCTATCATGGCACCTCGCGTCAACATTCTGATAAATGCTACCGACTGGTTTGTATTGGTCAGCACACCACCAGCAAATGTAGTGACTGAAATGCTCAGCATAGCCAAGCCTAAGATTGTCTTTTTCATCTTTTTACCTTTAATTAATTTGGTTAATTTAACTTGATTCTTCGTGTGTATACCAAAAATCGGCGGCAAAGGTATACTAATTATCCAAAACACGCAACTTTTTTGAACACTTTTTTGCACACACCGCGTTATTTTGTGCAAAATAACCAAGTTTAATATCCTTCAATAGTCCTTTTTTATACAAAAAACTATATCTTTGCATTTCAGTATGAAAAACAACATTAATATGAAAAAAGCCATCATATCTTTTTGTATAGCTGCCATTGCCATGGCAATTCCCCAACAATTATTAGCACAAAAGAATGAAAACGCTAACCATGAAGATTCATATTATCTGAAAGGGGCCGTGCCTGAAGTTAATGGAAAAGTGGTATTTTCTAAAGAATACAGCATTGAAGGCATGAGTAAGAATGAGGTTTTTGACAAAGTGCAAACGTGGATGAAAGCCCATATGCAACAAAACGATAACAATAGTCGGGTGGCCTATACAAACGAAGAGAAAGGACAGTTAGCGGCTACCGGCGAAGAATACATTATTTTCTCAAACAGCATTTTAGCATTAGACCGAACTAAGGTATTGTATCAAATGATTGCTAATTGCGATAATGGAAAATGTGTGTTGCAAATCAGGAATATACGATATGACTACCCCAACGAGAAAGAGCTATTTTTGGCAGAGGACTGGATTGCCGATAAGGTGGCCCTGACAAAAGACCAGAGCCGACTGGTTCGTGGCAATGCTAAGTGGCGCAGAAAGACGGTTGACTGGGTGGATGATATAAACGAGAGTCTGCAAAAAGCTTTGAGCGGTTTTGCTATAGCACAAAACGATGGTAAACCTGAAGAAACGCGCAAGGCTGATGCTGTGACTGTAGTAAGCAACCAAGTTTCTAAAACAGAAACAGCTCCCGCTAAACCTGTAGCCAAAGCAGCTGCTCCTGCCATTAACCCCACTATCCCTGTTGCAGTAGTAGAAAAGACCACAGCATCTGAGATAGTTAAAACAGCAGAAGTTGTGAAACCAATAGAGGCTGCAAAAGTGGAAGAAGCGACTAACTCAGCTGCAGCTGAGCAGCAAATAGACACTGCTAAGCCAGTTGAAGCAAAACAACCTGTAGAGCTATTCCCCGAACTGACAGCCGACAAAATACAGGCCAGCAATGGCAAAATGGTAATTATCATTGGCGAAGATGAGTTTAACCGTACCACCATGACGGCTAATGCAGGAGGCTATCTTTCTGTTAGGAATGGCAAGAAATTCATTAACACCATGCTCACGGCTGAGCAACCATATCAGTCATTACAACAAGCTAAGGAATACATGGTAGCCTTCTATCCCAATGGTGCCAAACAGCCATCTGTTGTGATGAAGTGCACTAATGTCACGACAGAGAAGCCAGTTCAAGGTCGTGAAAATATCTTTACTGGCGAAATTAAAAGCGTAGAAATCCGTTAACTATCAGTAACTATGGCAGGAGAAGACATGGAACATATCATCATGCATGGCGTGGTGTTCAAAGGAAAAAGCGAAAAGCCCAAAACGACCAACAAAGTTAAGACCAAAGCTAAAAAGAAGTCCTACATCACAGGGGCACACAACTCAGCCTCTGCCAAGATGAAAGCAGACATACGAAAGCGACGTGCCAATCGCCCTTCGCAACGAAAGGGACAGTAATATAAAACAGAAGTGCACCCCATAAATGGAGTGCACTTCCTTTATTATGATGGATGCCACATCCTTATTTCCATTCAATTACAGGTGGAGCGCCCAACTTGAATTTCTTTGTTTCTACATAATTACGGGTAACTACAGACACAGCTGGCGGAGTATAAGAAATATTCGCCACCTTGTCATATTCCTTAAACAGATCAATGGTTGGTTCAGCATAGCCTGCTCTCAAAACAATCTGACGATAGATAGCCCAACGACTGATAGGATTGAACTTGTCAAATTCTCGCTGATTTAACATGGTGCTTTTTGGAGTACTATGATAAATACCATCTACATAACTGCCCATACCGCCAGCGTAAGCGCCGATATTTTCTGATGCATAAGCAGCATCGGCCCAGAAATCTTTCCAGTTGGCAGTAGAGCTGGTATTTTTGTAATCTACATTCCAATAAATGCCCCTACTATGCATAGCATCAATGTCTATAGGGTTACCACTTCCATCACGAGACACATTGTTGGTAAAAGTCTCCGTTGATCCATCGTCGTAATACTCGTCACCCAAGAAAGCAAAACCGTGACCACCTGCCTCGTGGTGTATAATGTTTTCCATATCCTCATCTACAGGGGCTATGGCTGCTGCAAAACCGTCGGTAGAGAAGAAGCATACAGCTCGGTTAGGCTCCGGCCTTGTCTCATTCAGCAGTACAATGGTCAATACATTTTGCCCATAGGGATATTTGCCAGAATCCAAAAGTTCCATATCGTTCAGTCGCATCCTCACTTTATCCGTAACAATACTGTAGCTGTCGCCACTATAAGTAGTACCGTACGCCAAATTAAGACCCACTTCATTATTAGGAGATACGGCCATTAAACTATACACATCGAAATAATCCCTAAAGTCTTTATAAGGCGCTATTGAGAAGAAATAGTTCATGGCATTTACAGCCTCTGTATTGAACTTTTCATACATGTCATCGCTGAACCCGTCGCAAGTAATGACCAATGGAATACCAATTCCTTTGTCCCCAGCATGAGTTTGTAATATATTCTCTTCCCCATCCTTATCATAATCCGACGAAACATACTTAGTTGTCAAGGCAAAG
>JAIKZS010000025.1 GCA_024682035.1 Bacteroidaceae bacterium | reverse complement strand
TTCTGCGGTGTGCTGAACGGCCTCACCACACGCGATGAATTAGCTGCCTATCCTCATCGCTATATATTTGATAATCTTATACCTATCACATCAACAACCCATCGAACCATGAGAATTATCGACGACCAACTGATGAACAGCGTAGTAGAACAGGCCAAGCAATCCCCTCGCCTACGCATGAACTACAATTTCCACCAGAGTCTGGAAGACAAGTGTCACCGTTTCCTCAACGCCATGGAGCCAGGTACACAAGTAGCCGTGCATCATCACATCACCAAAGACGAAACCGTAGTAGTGCTGCGTGGTAAAATAAAGGTGCTCATCTACAACGACCAAGGTGAAGTGACCGAAAGCGTCATCATCGATCCCAAGGCCGGTCGTTTTGGTGTTGACATCCCCAAGAACACCTGGCACACCGTTGAGTGCCTAGAGTCCGGCACCGTAGTCTTTGAAGTAAAAGAAGGCCCCTTTGTCACCCACGAAGTGGATGGCATACTGGAGGTGAAGAAATAATTTTATCAATTTAATATTTTGATTATCAGCTAAAGTACATTCCATGCAGTTGCACATCTTGCAACTGCCAATGTACCTCTATATTATTGCCAGCACGAAACGTTGGCACCGATAGTTCAACATTGTGTAACTTCATTTTTAACTGTAGCACTGTAGCACTGTAGCAGATTCTATACATCGCCGGCCCTATCGCAAACATAGGGCCCGTCATCTCTCGCCCCTTCCCAGTCTAAACAATCACAAGCCTTTCAACAATCAAGCCGCACTACCCTAGCTGGCAGCACGGCTTCGTATATCACAAACAAAAATGGCGATCTTCACAGACCACCATAATTACATTTTACAATATAATTTTTAGCCAATGACGCTTATGGTGCAAAGGTACGCACTATTTTCGAATAACTATCATGTTTCCTCATTTATTTTCATGCAAACACAAAAATAATTTCAAGGCATTGGATTTAGGGTAATTTTTATCTCCTTCCCACAATGCGGACACTTGAAAGTTGGTGCAGACTCCGTCATTTCATCCTTGAAGAAATCCCCCACCTTGCAGCCCACTACATCAGCTATAGCCTGCAAAGTTTTCACATTAGGAGAGCCATTCACAGCCTGACTCAAAGCACCATTGGTAATTCCCATTCTATTTGCCACTTCTAGCATGGTAAGGCCATGCTCCCTGATAACGCCTTTTATGTCCATATTGTTAGTTTTTGCAAAAGTAACAACAATATCAGAGACCAACAAATATTTTAAAGAAAAATATTTAGTATTATCTAAACTTTTTATGAATTATCATTGTATAATTTAGATAAAAGCATTATCTTTGTAACAAACAAATAACAATTAAAAACCTAAGACGATGGATGAAAGAATGAAAAAAAAAGCAGCTTTATATATGCTGATAAGGTTGGTTGATGAAAATTCCGGCAATATCCTTGTTAACTCCCCAAAGGTAAGACGCGTGTATAACGACGATGACGACATTGTTAAGATTGAGTACACCAATGGCAGAGTAGCTTTACTGGCCGATGCCGATTTCGCCACCATGGACGAAGCCATCAGAAAATACCTTTCCCTGCACAAAGAACCCCGTTACGACCTCTACAATTAAAAAAAATAAGCCAACAACACGTTGGCTTATTTTTTTGAACCATAATCTGATGCAGCTTCAGCAGCCATGGCAGACTGCCCCTCCTGTTCCTCATAAGGTTTAACCCTGCGGTCATTCAAGAAAATCTCATTCAGCGTAAAGGCCAGCGATTCCAAAGTCGCCTCCCGCTTAGCCGGCTTCAGCTCACACTCCCAAACCGTTATGCAGTTCCACCCCATGTTGTTCAATTGGCGTTTTACCCTTTCATCCCTTTCCTTATTCCTTTTCACCTTGTTCACCCAGAACTCCGTATTAGTCTTTGGCACCGTATAAAACTTGCAACCCTCATGCCCATGCCAGAAACAGCCATTAATGAAAATGCACGTCTTATATTTGCGAAGCACCAAATCAGGATGCCCAGGCAATCGCCTGTAGTTGAGCCGATACCTGAATCCCCTCCTCCACAGTCCACGCCTCACCACCATTTCTGGCTTTGTATCCATAGACCGAATGGCAGCCATATTC
>JAIKZS010000022.1 GCA_024682035.1 Bacteroidaceae bacterium | reverse complement strand
AAACTTTTTCTGGCTACAGCTGGCATATCACCTGACTACAACCTTACCTACCCCAGTTTCAGTGACCTGGTAGTGAAAACTGCCATGATAGAATCAGCCGATAAAGTCTTCCTTTTAGCCGACTCATCGAAAATTGGGGTTACCACCTTTGCCTCATTAGGGCCGATCACCAAAGTTGATGCGCTGATAACCGACAGTAAAATTACCCAAGAAGCCATCGACAAACTCACAGAATTAGGGGTGGCTGTAGTATAATGGTGAGCCTCATCATTCCCATAAAAAAGCAACTATATGGCTTATGATTGAGCCTATCAAAATTTACTTTATTAAAATCGCAAGGCATTTATAAACAGTGTCTTGCGATTTAATTTACTTACTAGTCCCTTTACCACAACTCAGAATGTCTTTATGCCTGCTTTATCTTTGCAGACAACTTATCAATAATTATAAAACAACATGGTATGAAAGACATTCGTTTAAAAAAAACAATGAAGCTTTGCGCATTGCCTCTCTTTTTGGCAGTATCCACACCTACTTATATGGTGGCTGCAGGAATTGAGACAAAAAGCGTTGAGAGCATCCAGCAGAACGGCAATACAATAACCGTTCAGGTAAACGATGCTTTAGGTGAAGTGATTGGTGCCAACGTACTAGTAAAAGGCACTACCATTGGCGGTATCACTGATATAAACGGCCAAGTAGTGATCCAAGGAGTACCCAACGGCGCCACTTTGGTAATCTCTTACATAGGTTATGTAACACAGGAAATCGTTCTGGAAAGCGGACAGACATCGCTGACTGTTACACTGGCAGAAGACAGTGAGACACTGGAAGAAGTGGTGGTAGTAGGCTATGGTGTAACCAAGCGAAAGAACTTTACTGGTTCTGTGGCTACTATGAATGTAGCTGACGGAGCAGTAGCCAACATGGCTCCTACAAGCTCAACAGACATGTTACGCGGTTTAATTCCTGGTTTAAGCATGACACAAACAGGTGTTGCAGGTGATGCCAGCAGCATCCAAATTCGTGGACAGAAATCTATCAACGGTGGATCTGACCCTCTGATTGTAGTAAATGGTGTTATATATAAAGGTAGTATCAATGACATTGACCCAAACATTGTGGAGTCTATGAGTGTATTGAAGGATGCTACCTCACTGGCAGCATACGGTTCTCAGGCAGCTAATGGTGTGATTATGATTACCACCAAGAAAGGCTCGCAAGGCAAGCCAATGGTCAACTTCCGTGGCTCAGTAGCTTTAGTTGAGGCTGCATATAAGCCAAATCTTCGTGATGGCAAAGGCTATATCGAACTGATCAATGCACGCCAAGGGCTGCCAGAAGGCAGCACCAATTGGATGACCCATTTGGAAAAAGCCAATTATGAAAAAGGTGAGGAAACCGACTGGATTGACTATGTTTCGCATACAGGCGTACGCCAAAACTACTCACTGAGCCTGAGTGGTGCTACAGACAACATGGACTATATGTTTGGCGCATCATTCTCAGACAACGGTAACTTCATCAAGGGCAACACCTTCAAGCGTACCACCATCAACGCTCGTATCAATACCAAAGTGAACAGCTACATCAAGGTGGGCATGAACTTCAACTGGGCAAATATGAAACAAGACGGTCTGCGCCCTTACTATGGTCGTTACTTCTCTCCATGGGGCGAACCATATCTTAAAGACGGAAAGACTATGAGACGCTTTGTTACAGAACATACTGCCGATGATGTAAACCCAATGTGGAACATCGACGGAGGCGTCGATATGCAGAACCGCAACAGCAATATTGCACTGGGTGGTGAGATTGAGATCAAGATTCCTGGCGTCGAGGGACTCAGCTACAAAATCACTGGTAACTATAACATCCGTCAGCAGTTGCAGCGTCGCTTCAACCACGAGAAGTATTACATCTCGATGAGCGATTTGGGCGACAGCGAGACTTATACTCCCGAGATGCTTGACAGTCACTTAAATCAGGCAACAGGCTACATCAACAATGCGAAAACCACCTCTTACGTTATGGACCATATCCTTACTTATACGCGTGAGTTTGGCGACCACTTTGTAAGTGCTACGGCAGTATATACCCGCGACTCAGACAAATTGGACGGCAGTCAGTTCGAGGGAACCGATTTCGCTGGCGTTGGCAACACCACCCTCGGATTCTATGGATTGGGAAATGCTGCCACTCAGAAAGTATCAAACGACGGCATTACTTATCGTCTGCACAACAACATTGGTTACTTAGGTCGAGTGAACTATTCATACAAAGACACTTATCATTTCAACGCTTCTATCCGTCGTGACGGTAGCTCTGTGTTTGGTAGCGATAGGAAATGGGGAACCTTCCCAGCAGTGGGTGTGGCATGGACCATCTCAAACGAGGCGTTTTTCCAACATGCCATTCCTTGGGCAACTAACACTAAGATCAAGGCATCTTGGGGTAAGAATGGTAACCAGTCGTTGCAGCCTTATGGAACCCTGTCACAAATGAGCGTAGGAAAGAGTGGCGGCTATACCGCATATTTCGACGGTCAGCCCCTGTTCGCACAGGCATTAGCAACTTTAGGTAACCCAAAACTAGGATGGGAAACCACTACATCTTGGAACTTCGGTTTGGAAACCGATCTACTGAAAAATGGACGTATTCATTTTGAAATTGATGCCTACATCGCCAACACGACCGACCAGATTTTCGATCGTACCATTCCTGTAATGGGAGCTGGTATCAGTACCCAGAAAGCTACCATGGGTAAGATTAGGAACTGGGGTATAGAAGCTACCTTAAGCACTATGAATGTCCATAGAAAAGACTTTACATGGAACACCAACTTCCAATTTACCCTGAGCCGTAGCATCTTGAAAGAGCTGTATGGTGATGGAAATGATGACATTACCAATCAGTTGTTCCTGAACCAGTCGTTAGGTGCCATCTATGGTTATGAATTTGACCGTGTGGCACAAGCTAGTGACAGTCAATATCTGCTGGCTAATGGAGGTAAACCTGGCGACCCAATGTATATTGACCACGATGGTGACGGACAAATTACTCCAAACGATCGTGTCATACTCGGATTCAATCGTCCAAGCTTCCAACTGAACATGGGTAATACCATCACATGGAAGAACTTCTCTCTCTACTTCCTCTTCACAGGCACATTCAGTGGTGGCAAGTATGGATACGCAGTTAACAACAACGCTTTCGTAAGCTATGAGAACATGGCTTATCTGAATGCTGAGAATCACCCATTCTGGACAGAGGCTAACGGTGACACCAAACACCCAAGCGCAACAGCCGATCTGGCGAAATTCACAGGTGTACAAAAATATGGTTTCGTGCGTCTGCAGGATGTTAACCTTACATACACCTTCAAAGGTAATTGGATGAACAAGATTGGCTTGGCTGGTCTGCAGGCTTACGTTTCTGCACAGAACCTGTTCTTCATTGCTCCTGATTGGGAGTTCAGTGACCCAGAAGTTCGCAGTAGCCGTACCTCTCAATTGCCACGCACCTACACATTCGGTTTAAATGTTAGATTCTAAAAAAGACAGATGAAAATGAAAGCATATCAATATCTTATAGCAGGACTTGCCACCATCAGTGCATTGACATCCTGCAATGACGACGACTTCTTGAAAGAAGAGCCAAAGACCATCTACACTGTAGAAACTGCATTTGAGAAGAGCAGTCAGGTAGATGCAGCCATCGCTCGCGCATACATTTCTTTCAACTATATGTTCGGCTGGCACAACCTCTATGTTGAGGGTGCAGCTGCCAGCAACTTGCTGGGTGGAAATGGTTCCGACTGTATCGACAGTGGTTTCGGCGATCCCAATATGGCAGCAGGATTCCTGTCAAATTTTCAGGCACTGAACTCAAACACCCAGGATTTCAATATCCTATGGAATGAGCTCTATCAATTGGCTGCACAAGCTAATTTGGCCATGTATGGATCAGAGCTGGTAAAATGGAGCGATGCTCTCGACAAAGAATACGCATTAGCTCAAGCCCGTTTCTTCCGTGGTTGGGCCTATCTGCGACTGGGTGAATGCTTCGGCGGTGTGCCTATTGTTGAGCAATACAGCGATGAACTAAAATTTGACTATCAGCGCAGTACTCGTCAGGAGACTTACGCTTTTGCCATCGCTGACTTAGAAGCTGCTGTAGCTGGTCTGCCAGCATATCCACTGCAGGATGGGCGTGCTGGACAAGGCATTGCTAACCACTTTTTAGCTGAGGCCTATATAGCACAAGGCATAGAAACAGGCGACAAATCATATTATGGCAAAGCCATTGATGCTGCTCAAAAGGTAATAGCAGCTCATCCTTTGATGACCAGCCGTTTTGGTGTTCGCGCCAATCCAACTGATACTGGTACCAATGGTTACCTTGGAGTACCCAATTACAAACCTGAAGGCAATGTGTATTATGATCTCTTCCAGATGGGAAACTACGACTACAGCGAGGGTAATACCGAGAGTTTGATGGCTGTACAAGGTCCTACCTACGACCAGTGGTCAAACGATGGTGGTAATGTATATATGTATGGCGTTACTGTAGGAGCTGTTTTCCGTGATTTGATTTGGAATGAGACAGAAGGTCAGCCAGACTCAGCTGGTCCTTGGCATGATAACCCAAACATTGATATAGAAGAATCAATCGGAGGTAATTCTGGCGCTTATTTAGGTGGAACATCTTGGGGACTGGTTGGTACCACTGACTACTCTGACGAGGTGGTATGGGAAGGTGCATTTGACGATGACATGCGCAACTCACAGATTGTACGCTGCAACCCTATCGTGTTAGAAAAAACTTCAAAACACTATCGTGAAATATGTAAAAAGGAATGGCTGAACATCCCTTCACGCCTGATGCGAGTATCATGCAAAATAGCCATGCAAGACGGTTGGGGATGGGATTCACATCATGCTTTTGCTGGTGTGCAAACCTTCGCTTATCAATATGGGCGTGACATGTATGTGGCTCGTTCGGCAGAAACATACTTATTGCTGGCTGAGGCTTATATGCGCAATGGAGACATGGCCAATGCTGTAACTGCATTGAACACAGTTCGTCAACGCGCCCAGGCTTCATATATGTATTCTACCATCACGATGCGTGACATTTTGGATGAGCGCGCTCGTGAACTGGCATACGAGGAACACCGCTGGCCTACCCTACTTCGTTTGGACAGTACCAATGGTACAAATGAAGACATGAAATACCAGCTGTCTCACTATACGATGTACACCAACGACTGTGGTCTTAAGGGCATCACTCCAGAGTGGACTTTGTTCCCTATTCCACTTACTGTAATTAACCTAAATTCCGGCTTTAAGTTAGAGCAAAACGCAGGTTGGAAATAATGTCATTCTTTTGTGCAAGGGGTTCCTTTCGCAGGAACCCCCTTGTTATTTTTGGAACACTTGTTTATTTATAATAAAAATAGTATATTTGCCACAAGAATAAAAATTCATTGATCATGAGAACAAATAGAAGAAACGCACTGAAACTAATGGGGATAGGAGCTGTAAGTATGGCATTTGCTCCCTTTGTAAACGCCTCAGATATTTTGTCAAAAGAGACAATGGATGCACTGCGAAATAGTCCACAGACTCCACAAGGCGGTATGCCACAGCCAAAGTATAACGAGCCAGTGGTATATGAAGGACCCGATGTGATCATTCGCCGTATTGACGAACATACATGGGAGGGCAACGGCCACTTGATGGCCAACGAATCCATCTATATCATTGAAGGCAATGACAAAACCATCCTGCTGGATGCAGGCACCAAGATTGACGGACTGAAGAAGATTGTGGAAGGCATTACTTCAAAGCCCATCATACTCATAGCTACCCATGTTCATCCAGACCATACAGGCAGTGCGATCAATGATTTCGACGAGATTTGGATTAACGCTGCCGACGAAGTGAATGTACCGATGTTTATGGCCGACTATAAGGGTAAGGTGAACTACTTGGAAGACGGACAGGTGTTCGACTTGGGTGGTCGTAACATCGAAGTGATTTTCACGCCTGGTCACACCCCTGGTAGTGCTACTTTCTTTGAAATGGAAGGACGCAAATGGGGATATAGTGGCGATGCCTTTGGTTCTGGTAACCTATTGCTTACCACCAATTTCTCTACTTTGCTAGCCACCACTACTCGCATAGAAAGCTACATGAAGCGTTATGGCATCGAGAAGATGTATCCAGGTCATTACATGGGCAGTAATCTCGAAACACTACAACGCATCAGCGATTTGAAGAAAATGTCGGAGGAAATGATTGCCGGAACTCGCAAGGGCGATGTTTCCGAACAGGGCATGATGGGCCTGAATGGCCGTATTCGCGATTTTGGTGTAAACATCAGCTATCGTTCGCCACAAGGGTTAAAATAATAAGCCACCTGAAAAATGAAAACTGAAAATAAATAATTGATGAAAAAAATAATAGTAACAGCATGCATGGCGTTATTGGCCATGAGTATGAATGCCCAGCTGCTGCATACCACAGTAGCCCAGGGGGAGATTGAAGGCGTGGAGCAAAACGGATTGGCGCACTACAAGGGTATTCCTTTTGCTACGCCTCCTGTTGGTGATTTGCGTTGGAAAGCCCCTCAGCCTGCACAGCAATGGCAAGGAGTGTATAAGGCAGATAGTTTCAAGGATAAACCTTATCAGCAAAGTCAAGGCCCCGCCCGTCCTGGTCAGCCAGGTGTGAGCGAAGACTGTCTTTACCTGAATGTTCTAACCCCTGCCAAGAAAGCAGGCGAAGGCTTACCTGTACTGGTATGGATTCATGGAGGCGGTTTCAACACTGGCGCTTCGTGGGAAAACAACGGCGAGAAATTTGCGCAGGCTGGCATTGTATATGCTGCCATTACCTACCGCACCAATGTTTTTGGATTCCTTTCACTTCCAGAGTTGAGTGCTGAGAGCCAAAAGGAGAACGGACGCGCCATCAGTGGCAACTACGGTTTGATGGACCAAATCATGGCACTGCAATGGATTCATGACAACATTGCTGCTTTTGGTGGCGCCCCTCAGAAGGTGACCATCATGGGCGAGAGCGCAGGTGCCATCTCAGTGTCCATGCTTTGCCAAAGTCCTTTGACCAAAGGTTTGTTCCGTGGTGCCATCTCCGAAAGTGGTGGCAACATGGCCCCCGAGGACAATGTGCGCATTGACAACAACTCTATCCGCAACATGGCTGGTAGCGAGCAATACGGCAAGGATTTTATCAACCGCATTGGCATGGGCAAGATGAAACTGAAAGATTTACGCAAGGTAGATCCCGAGAAATTCATGGGTGACCCCATTGCCTTTGGTGCAGGTGGCGCGCTTTGGCCATGCTACGATGGCTATGTACTGAAAGGCGATCCTTATCCTATGTATCAAGAAGGCGATTACAACGATGTGAACATCCTCATGGGTACCAACAGCGACGAAGGTTCTATGTTCACAGGCTTTTTGGGAGGTTTCAAGCCTGCGCAATATGAGCAGGAAATCACCGAGAGCTTCCCTACCCCAGAATGGCAACAGAAGTTCCGTCAGATGTATCCTGGCAATACCGACCAAGAGGCTTTTGATGCCCATAGCGACATCTTCCGCGAGGCTGCTTTTGCATGGCCTACCTACGCTTGGGGCAACCTGCAAAGTCAGCGTACTGCTGAAGGCAAGGGCCAAGGCAAAGTATATATGTTCTTCTTCAACCATGCCAAGCAGAATTTCTTCCGCAACGGGCAACAAACAGACCGTCAGTACCTTACTATGCATGCTGGCGAACTGGGGTTGACTTTTGGTCAATTAGGTGGTTTTGGTGGCGCCCCCAATCCATCGGATGAAGCATTGTCGCGTTTGGTACAACAATATTGGATCAACTTTATCAAAACAGGCGACCCTAATGGTGGCTATTTACCGCTGTGGCCTGCTTACACAAAGGACAGCGAAACAGTAATGAACTTCCGTGATGGTGCTTTCCTGACTGGTATCCACAACAAAGCTCAATTGCAGTTGTGGGAGGAGTACATGAAATGGCGCAGAGTACATAAGACTATAATGAAGAATTAAGATGATAGAACTATGAAGAAATGTTTAATTGCACTGTTACTGGCAGCTGTATTATTACCAGTAGAAGCTCAGATTCCTGTAGCTATGCTGAAGCGACAAATCCAGCATCGCACCTCATATGACATGCAGAAAGAAGAATGGGATGCCATGTGGATTGAAGTGCCTGATACAAAGCCTAATGATTATGGTATCTATTATTTCCGCAAGGATATTGACTTGACTTCTAAACCCAACAAGTTTGTAGTGTATGTTTCAGGTGACACTCGATACAAGCTATATGTCAACGGACAATTGGCATCTCTCGGACCAGCGCGCAATGACTCCAAGCACTGGAATTATGAAACGTTGGATTTAGCCTCTTATCTCAAGGTTGGCAAGAATGTATTGGCAGCTCAGGTATGGAATGAGGGTAACTTTACTCCTGTGCCTAATGCCACCATACATTCTGGTTTCCTGATGATGGGTGAAGGTGATGCCAA
>JAIKZS010000144.1 GCA_024682035.1 Bacteroidaceae bacterium | reverse complement strand
CGTCATGAATGAAAATTATTATAACTAATTACCTATTAGTGGCCCACATGAAGCGTGGGAAACAATGGTTTCTACCTACTCTGACTCGCCAATAAAATCCTCTCAGCAAAAACCACTGAAGCCCACGCCATGAAGCATGAGCTGCAGCCTTCGCGATTTGAGGATTATATAAATTTGGCGAATTAGAGAAATCCAAAAGCTTTGGCCCTTTTCTGTCCACAAAAATCTGGGTACAAAGTTACGCATTATTTTCCACCTACAAAGGATTTAGAGAAATTTATTTATTGTTTTTTTATTGAGGGTCAAGTACTCAGCAGAAATTCAACTTATGGCAGGGGTAATTTTAAACCATTCAACTTTCTAAGGTAGTACATAACTTCACGACATCACAACATCACAACATCACACATCACATTTCGTAAAATCGATTTTAATTAACCTGCTTGGTAAAAATCACGAAAGTAACTTTACTTATATATATAATATATATTATATATTATATAATATATATTATATATATAAGTAATATAAAGGGGAAAAGTAATGGGAGCATAACAGAAAAAAGCAAATGTGATGTGTGATGTTGTGATGTCCTTATAAAAAATCCATGAAAACCTGCATAAATTTTGGAATATACGATGTTATGTGTGATGTGATGCCCTGAACACCCCACTAACAACCCCAACGCTTAGTTTAAGCAAACAGGTGCTTTGAAAAAACTAAAAGCCCCTTTTAGTAGTAGATGTTAAAAGTCGGCTGTTATAGAGGCTGAAAAGGGGGCTGTGAGAACTGCATAAATATACTTAAAATTGATGGTATATTGGGTATAAATAGCATTGATACCATTCAGCAGCTTTATGGCATAAACAAAATAGCTTTTCTCTACTTTGAAATGTATTTATTTGTTTCTATATGGCTCATAATTAGCTTTTTAAAAATTAGTATTAAAAAAATCCGAGAAAAATTATACATTATATCCGAATATATCATAAATTATTATTACCTTTGCAATGCATTTGAGAAATGCATCGCGATTGAGAAACAAAGCTGATACTACAGCCGAAGGCCAAGGTGGGGCGAAGTGAAGTTTCGAGATGGCAAAGTTGATCAACTGAACAAGGCGGGATGCGATGGCCCGATGTAGATCATCGCAAGTAACAACACTAACACAAAATTAAAACACGATTATGGCAAATGAAAGAATCGCTATGGGAATTAATCTCAGGCAAAACAAAATCACAGGTAACGCCGGTTACGGCAAGTATTATCCAGAAGTAGATGTGCAGAAGACTTTGTCGCTGCGTGGCTTCGCCAAGCACATGACTGACCACGGCAGCGTGTATGGTCGAGACCTCTTGGAGGGTGTGCTCATCAAAATCACCGAATGTCTTCCAGAATTGATTGCACAGGGTATTCCTGTTCAGCTGGGCGGACTGGGTACTTTCTACCCTACGGCACAGGTGAAGAAGGATGCAGCCATCAGCAGCATCGAGGAAATGGAGGGTTTGAACCCCAACGATCTCGTAGAAGCTATCCACATCCGTTTCTTGCCCGACACCAGCAAACTGGACAACATCAGTGGTAAGGCCTTCAAGGAGGCTTGCTCACTGGAACTGCGTAACATTGTTGACACTCAGGAGGTGACATTGAACGGCAAGGTTCGCAAGATGCAGACCATCACTCCTATCGCTACGGCTGTGGCAGTGACTCGCGCAGGCAGTGCAAGCTCTACTTCAAGCAACAATGCTGGTACTGGCTCTAATACTGGCAGCAACACTGGCTCAGACTCAGGTTCTGGCTCTGGTGACGGTGGCTCAGGCTCTGGCGACGGCGATCTGATGATCTAAAGAAGTAAGAAGTATGAAGTAGGAAGTAAGAAGTACGACTTCATGTAACTTAGTGAGAGGCTTCGCCCTGAAGGGCCCTTAGGGCGAAGTACTCTTCTTCAATAACCTTATCAGTCTAAGGTCTATAACCAATAACCTATAACCTATAACCTAAAATTATGAAAAATAAAGAATTTTGGAAATCAGTTATACAACTTGTAATTTCAGTACTCACTGCTGCATTGACAGCCATCAGTACCACAAGCTGTATGGGGCACGGACCCCTCTACATCTGAACGAATCAGATAGAACATTAGCAAGCCCGGTAAACGTTTAAGTTTATCGGGCTTCTTGTTTCATACCCATTATGCTTTCTATTGTAATACGTCTTGCATATTTGTTAGAAAAGTCCTGATGGAACGAGCCCTAACGAATTAATAGATTCATAGGCATTGGAAAGCGATTCAAACACCTTCAGCACATCGGTATAGTCCCAGAATTTGAGTTCGTCACGTATTTCCTTCAATGAATTTGCTTCCTTCTTAATCTTCTCCAATTGTTTAGCGTCAGAAACAGCTACAATACCTTGTACCGATGGGTTATTCTTAGCCTTCATCAGATTGAGTAATAGACTGTCAATACTGCCACTGGTTTGCACCTCGAATACGTATGTGATTCTTCCCATATTACCAACAGAAACCTCCCAAATAGCATCCACAACTGCTCCATCAGCAACTTTCTTCTCAACTTCTGCCTTGAAACCAAGGAAGGAACCAATATCTCTGATCCTGTCTCTTACGTCATTATGGACAAATGTTTTCTGCTTCTCAGTTTCTTTTTCAGGCTTCTCTTCAACAGGTGCTTCTATATCTGTAGGTTCAATTTGCAAATCTTTCCAAATGAAGTAGTCTAGGGCGAGAAGGTCTTCGATTTCACTAACACCTTGATTCTTTGCAGACTCCACAAGTTCACGACCAACCTTAGAGAGATAGGCATATTTTTTACCGTCAAGAGATGAATTATATTTTGGAACATTAGGAATACCCAAAGCAATAAAGCCTGTAAGTGATTTTTTGTTCCATAGAATAAACTCATTGGGATTGAACTTGTTCAACAACTCGCTGATAATGGCAGGACCTAAGCCCTTAATCTTTTCACGAAATTCATCCCATCTGTTTTCGATGGATGCTTTACCGTAGAAAAGATTAACAAGTTGCTCACGAATCAATTCCATACCATTGCTTTCAATAACGTTGTCGAGGTAGTATTTCTTATTCCCCCATATGCGCATAGCCCACAGAGGTGCTATAAGATTAAAGAGCTCCTCCTCTGACAGATTCTGCAATCGTTCTTTTGTGTACGATTGCATTTCTCTACACATGTCATGGCGCTCAATAAAATCTGATTCAACTTCCGCCTTGTTGTTGTCGGCCCATTTCTTGTAGTTTAAAAGGGCTGTTGAATATAATTTTTCATTCATATTATTAGTTTTAGTATTGACAACAGAAACATTAATTCTCTTCTACCCTTCAAAGAATGTGCATCTCTTATTTGGACGGTTTAATATCCTTTGTAATTTGGTAAATATCTTGATGTTTATCGCAAAGTTATAAATAAACTTGTAAAAACAAGTCGTATGATATAAAATCTTTTTTTGTTTTAAAAAGAATAGTGTAATAGTCCTCCTATAAGTTAGTACCATCATGGGACAGGGCCATGACATCTATCGATGTCACATACCAGTCCCGATGGCATCTCCATTATCAACTATCAACTAAAATGAAAAACAAAGACTTTTGGAAATCAGTTATACAACTTGTAATCTCTGTACTCACTGCTGCACTGACAGCCATCAGTACCACAAGCTGTATGGGGCACGGACC
>JAIKZS010000094.1 GCA_024682035.1 Bacteroidaceae bacterium | reverse complement strand
AGAACTTCTTTTATACGGTTTAACTTCATATTTTTATAATTAATTCTTGTGCAAAATTACAAAATTATTTTGGGTATTCCAACCTTGTTCATTCAAAAATCGTCATTATTTACGCTTTTTTATGTTTCTTTGGCATAAATGATGGCAACCCTGATTGCTTTTTAACCCATTTTCCAAAGTTAAGAACAATAAAAACACCTCATATCCTCAATATCGTCCAATATGGATTTGTCGAATTTGGTGAATCTCCAAATGCCAAAATCGGAAAATTGCCGTTGTTTTGCTTTAGCGAAACTTGGCGGCACCTCGGTATAGCTCAAACAAGTTTGGCTCTACTCTCGGTTTGCACAAGCTTTCCACGTTAAGATTTGTTAAGCTGATGTTTTCATTTTGGTGTTTTTGAAATTTTTGTTTCTGGTTTGTTTATTGTGTATGTTTCTCTAACAAAACTGTATTGTGTATCAATTAATTATGAAGATTTGACAGGATTTCAAGAAGAAGATCATGATAGTGGAGATTTTTTGTATCTTCCTCAACATAATCCCCCCCCTCTAAAATAAAAATAGATATTTGGTAGATGTTTGACTTTATTTATCTACTGGTTCGAAAACCGGAATGAGGGTATGGGAGCACACTACTATTCTACTTTCTTTAACAGTCTGCTGACTCAGGGGCTTTATGCCCCTGCTGGCAGCAGACTGTAATCGTTTCTCCTCTCTCTTTCCCTCCCATCACACACCAGTTCCACTGTCACCATGAACATCACAACATCACAACATCACACGTCACATTTGGTGTTTTTGTTTATATTCTCCTCTTCAAAGCAAAGAGGGAAAGAAGGTCATTACGTCCTTCGATGTCATCTCATGTCATGCCCCTATCACGAGACGGCATAAAAATCATATATCGAAAAAGAGTTGAAATATTTACGAAATAATTTGGTTTATTTTATAAACTTATTTACATTTGCACTGTGATTAAATTGTAAGTGTATGAAAAAGGTTATTATCATCGTCGTAGTAGTGGTGCTGGCTGCCTTGGGATGGTTCTTGTATGGTGGCTACCAGATGTTCAAAAACGAGATGGCTGCTATGCAGTCGGTCGAGGAGGTTCGTAACGGTGTATTTACCCTGAGTTACAAGGGGGATTATGGATTCAAGGGTTTCTTGGAACAGGGGGGCGCCAAGACGGATGCGGAGATGGCTACTTACATAGCGGGGTTCTTGTCGCATGGCTATTACAAACCGCAAGTGACTACGCCTGAGGGGGGATGCACGACGGTTAGCGGAGGGCCTGTGTTTGCGCGTAACTTCGACTGGGAATCGATGGGTAATAAGATGATCATGCACACGAATCCTGATGATGGCTATGCATCTATCGCCACCAGCAACTTGTCGTTCTTGGGATTTGGCGAGGACTGGAAACCGCAGAGTATGCAGGAGAAGTTTATGGCGATGGCTGCAGTGTATGTGCCGCTTGATGGCATGAACGAGAAGGGGCTTTGTGTGGCTGATTTGATTGAGATTGACGGCGATACGAACGTGCCAGATACTGAGAAGCCTGACCTGACGATTGTGGGGGCTATCCGACTGGTATTGGATTATGCTGCTGATGTGGAGGAGGCCATCGGACTATTGTCACAGTACGATGTATTCCCATCGGTCAGTCGTATGCATCATCTTTCGCTCAGCGACCGCAGTGGTCATAGTGTGGTGGTTGAATGGGAAGGTGGGGTGTTGAAAACTACGCCTACGCAGGTTGTCACGAACCACTGTCTGAGCGATGTAAGCAACAGTGAGTCTATTGCAGAGTCGATTCGTCGTTTCAATAGGCTGCATGATGAGTATTTGCCAGTGACTGACGAGCAAGAGGCAGAGCGGGCTATACAGGCGGCAAGTTATCCTGGTGCGACGCTGTGGACGGTGATTTACAACCAGCAGACGCTGACTGCTACGCATTTCTTTGGATGCGAGTGGGATCAGCCATTGACCAGCTCTTTAGCTGACGATGATAGGGGTTGAATTGTTGTGCTGTCTCATTGTGTATCTGGGAAAACGATAGCTGACTGCAAGATGATTGATTAAAATAATTTACAAAAATCGAATGCCAACATCGGACTTGTATTCAGATTATTATTACCTTTACAAAGTTTTTCGATGAACCTTTATTAAAATAGTAATTATATGAAGCATTTGTGGATGTTGGCTGGCGCTTCGCTGGCTCTGACTCTGACGGCTTGCACTGAGGAGCAGAAATTTGAGCAGCCCGAATTGGGCGCAAGGAAAGTACAGATTATTGCTGTAGATGGTTACCAGTTCAAGGACTTGAACAAGAACGGTGAACTGGATGCTTACGAGGATTGGCGCTTGCCTATGCAGGATCGTATCGACAACCTGGTAAGTCTGATGACTTTGGAAGAGAAAGTTGGGTTGATGTTCCACCCTAACATCGCTGTGCCTGCCGATGGCAAGGTGTTGTATGATGCACAGGCTGAATTAAGTCAAGAAGCATACGCTGGCCCCATCGGTCCTGGTGGCAATAATCAAGGGGCTATGGGACAAGGCCAGATGAGAGCTGGTGCCGATGTGAAGACTTTCATCGAGGAACGCAACTTCCGCAATATTTTGAATAATGGTATCGCCGAGCCTACCCTCTTCGCGAAGTGGAGCAACGCGCTGCAGGAATATGCTGAGGCATCTCGCCTGGGTATTCCTATCATGTTCTCAACCGACCCTCGTCATGGCGCTACCCTGGGGGCGCACGTCAGTGGCAAGCAGTATTTCAGTCAGTGGCCCAGCAAGGAAGGCCAGATTGGTATTACTGCTGCTCGCAATCCTGAACTGGTGAAGAAGTTTGGCGAGGCTGTGGCTGAGGAGTACCGTGCCGTAGGTCTGCACATGATCTTAGGTCCGCAGATTGACGTGATTACCGAGCCTCGCTGGAGTCGTAACATGGGTTGCTTCTCTGAGGATGCCGACCTGACCATCGAGATGATGGAGGCTTTCATGGATGGTGCACAGGGCGAGAACGTAGGTCCTCACAAGGTGCTGGTTCATTTGAAGCACTGGCCAGGCGCTAACCCTCACGAGGGTGGCAAGGGTAACTTTACTGTTTATCCTGGCAATAATGTGGATTATCACCTGAAGCCTTTCAAGGCTGGTATCGCCAAGGGTGCTTTGGCTGTAATGGGTTATTATAGCGGTACTTACGTTGATACTTTGAATGTAAACTATTCTCCTTACTGGAGCACTAAGGTGTTGTATGATCAGCTGGGCTTCAAGGGGGCTATCTGCACCGACTGGGGTGTGGTGGGCCGTACTGGTCCGCTGAATCCTCGTTTGGCTGGCAAGACTACGTTGAAGGATAACATGGAGATGGTGATCAACGCTGGTGTTGACCAGATGGGTAGCGAGACAGAAACGAGTCTGGTGGTTGAATTGGTGAAGGAGGGTCGTGTAACCGAGGAGCGCGTGAACCAAGCTGCTAAGCGCATCTTGCAGTGGCACTTCATCCTGGGCTTGTTCGAGAATCCATACGTTGACCCTGACAATGCGGCTAAGGTTTGCCAGCGTGAGGACTTGCAGGCGAATGCTTTCGAGGCGCAGCTGGAGTCGAATATCTTGCTCGTGAACGAGGATAATACGCTGCCTGCTAAGGAAGGTATCAAACTGTATGTGGAGGGTATTGACAAAGAGGTGGCTGCTAAGTATGCTACTTTGGTGGACAAACCTGCTCAGGCTGACATGATTCTGGTGCGTACAGGTGTGACGGAAGAACGTGGTGGTGGTTTTGCTGCGATGGCAGCCATGACGCCTGCTCAGCGTGCTGCTTTCCAGAAACAGCGTGAAATCGAGGCTGCTAAGCCTGTGAACATCGAGATTCCTGCTTCTATTTGGAATAACGTGAAGAAGCTCTCGGCTACTGGCAAGCCTGTGGTGGTGGCCTTCAACCCAAGTGGCAAGAGCATCGTACTGCCGCAGGATCTGAAGAGCACTGTGAAGGGTTGCTTCCTGACTTTCGACTGTCTTGACAATGCTTTTCTTGATGTTGTATTTGGCAAGTTCAATCCTGTTGGCAAGCTGCCTTTCGAGATTCCTGCTACCATGAAGGATGTGGAGGCTCAGCTGGAGGATGTGCCGTTTGATGCTCCTAACAAGGCTTTCGAGTTTGGCTTTGGTCTTTCTTATAACTAAGGTTTGCAAAGTATAATAAGGGGGGCTTTCGCTCCCCTTATTTTGTATGCCATAGGGACGTATGCCATAGGGACGGGTACCTGACATTTGCCAATCAATATGCAACGATAATGTCAGGTACCCGTCCCTCGTGGCATATCCCTCGTGGCATACAGGATGAGGAGAGAGAGTCTTCATTATATAAAAACATCAAGAAAAACAGCTAAAAAATGTCGAAATTCAAATATTAATAATATATTTGCAATTAACTGCATGATGAAATGATCATTGCGAGCAAAAGCACCGAACAAATTGTAGAAAGCTTTTTTATATTTACCAAGTATTGAACCCTAACAGATAACCTTTTTCTATGCCAACAAACAAAAACGCACTGTTGCGATACCAAATACTCGACCGTTGTTTCAGCGACTTCAATCGAAAATACGAGATTCAAGATCTTGTAGATAAAGTCAACGATGCCCTCAGCGACCTTTATGGCACCGAGGTCAGCACCCGTCAGATACGCGATGACATCAAGTACATGCGCGACCGACTGAGCTACAACGCCCCCATCGAGGCCATCCCCTACGACGGCAAGAAGTGTTACTACCGATACACCGACCCACATTACTCCATATTTAATAATGAGCTGACTACAGAAGAGATAACCACACTGCGTTCCACCATCGAGATGCTTTCCCGCTTTCGCGACGGCTCAAAAAACGCTTGGCTCGAAGAAGTCATTTCCAACCTGGAATACCGTTTCGGTGTTAAAGCCAATGCAGAAAACGTGGTATCGTTCGAGCAAAACGAACAGCTAAGGGGCTTGCATTTCTTGGGCGACCTCATCGAGGCAGCCATCCACCACCAACCCCTTCAGATGCTATACCGTTCTTATTATGGCGTTGAGCACAACACCATTGTGCACCCCTACCACCTCAAGCAGTTCAACAACCGTTGGTTCTTGTTAGGAGTAGAAGAAACCGATCTTGGCACACGCCTTACCAACAAGGCCCTCGACCGCATTGTGAAATTCACCCCTGCCAATGTGCCATTCCTCCCCAATACGGATATAGATTTTAAGGAATATTTCAAAGATGTGGTGGGTGTGACCGTGCTCCAAGAGCACCCCACCCCAGAAACCATCATCTTGAAGTTCGACGAGGCCCGTTTTCCGTACATCGTCACCAAACCCTTACACCCCTCACAGCAGGTCATCCACGAAGATGCCTGCATCCTGCAAATAACCGTTCGCCCCAACAAAGAACTGGAAGCCCTTATCTTCTCTTTCGGTCCACAAGTTGAGGTGCTCGAACCCCAATGGTTAAGGACGCAATTTCAAGAAAAATTAGCCTTGGCACTCAATAATTACTCAACAGTGAAGAAAGACTGCACAGAAAATGATAATCTTTGCAATACTGACTTGAATAAAAGCTGCTAAACCCAAGTAAATGAATGTAAAAGCTGACTAACTAACAGATAAAAAACCTATAAAGATATGATAACAGGCGAAATTAAAAACAGGATAGACCAGATATGGGATACATTTTTTGTAGCTGGCATTACCAACCCCATCACCGTTTTGGAGCAAATGACCTACATCTTCTTCATGAAACTGCTCGACGACAAGCAGTTGCAAGAGGAGGAAAACGCACGCGACTGGGGGGCTGAGGTGCAGAACCCCACCTTCCCTGAAGGGCAATTGTGGGTGAACCCCGAGGCCGTGAGCGACGAAGAGAGGGCTGGCATTCCCTACGAACAACTGCGATGGCATGTGTTCAAGAACCTTGGCTCCGACAACATGTTTAAGTTGGTGCGCCAAAGTGTGTTTGAGTTCATCAAGCACATCGGAACAGGCGAAGAGAGTGCCTATAGCCGATACATGAAATCGGCCATTTTCCTCATTCCCAATGCGCGCACCCTCACGAAGATTGTCGATGGGGTCGATGCGCTCGACATGAACAACCGCGATGCCATGGGCGATGTGTATGAATACATCTTGGGCAAGATGGCTGCATCGGGCACCAACGGACAGTTTCGCACGCCTCGCCACATCATCCGCATGATTGTTGAGATGATGGAGCCTACCCCACAGGACTACATTTGCGACCCTGCCATGGGTAGTGCTGGTTTCTTGGTAGAGGCCGTGAAATATATTAAGGAGAAACATAGCATGTCATTGTATGCCCGAGAAGAGGCGACCCACATCAAGACCAGCATGATTAATGGTTACGACACCGACCAGACCATGCTTCGCATAGGTGCCATGAACCTGTTGCTGCACGACATCAGTAGTCCGAACCTGGCTTGGCGTGACTCGCTTTCTGAGCAGAACGACGACCAGGCTTGCTATTCGCTCATCATGGCCAATCCGCCTTTTGCAGGCAGTTTAGACAAAGGCAACGTCAACAAGAAGATTCTTGCCTATGCCAACACCAGCAAGACCGAATTGCTGTTCTTGGCCCAGTTTGTACGCTCGTTAGAGTTAGGAGGCCGATGTGCCAGCATTGTGCCTGATGGCGTATTGTTTGGCACCAGCAAGGCCCACATAGCCATTCGCAAGGAGATAGTTGACCACCAGCAGCTGTTGGCGGTTATTTCCATGCCCAGTGGTGTGTTCAAGCCCTATGCCGGTGTAAGCACAGCCGTACTTATTTTTACCAAGACCAGTTGTGGTGGCACCGACAAGGTATGGTTTTACGACATGAAGGCTGATGGTTTCTCGTTGGATGACAAACGCAGTCCGATAGAAGCCAACGACATACCCGATGTGATAGCCCGTTACCACAACCTGTCGGCCGAGGAAGCTCGCACCCGTAAGGACCAAAGTTTCTTGGTGCCTGTCGAGGACATTCGTCAGAACGATTACGACCTCTCCATTAATAAATATAAAGAGGTGGAGCGTGAGAAGGTGGAATATGAGCCTGTCGAGACCATTTTGACTCGCTTGTGGCGGACTGAGAGTGATTACCTGCAAGTGCTTAATGAATTGCACAAGATGTTGGAGGGCAA
>JAIKZS010000057.1 GCA_024682035.1 Bacteroidaceae bacterium | reverse complement strand
TGTCAAAAATAGTGCGTGAAGTCGATAAATGCATCGCTATGTTGAACCAATCATAAAACGGGAGATGTATGGACGATGATATGATAAAAATACAGTTGACCATTGGCAACAACCCATTCCCTCTAACCATCCGCAGGAAGGAAGAGGAAACGGTACGCAAAGCCGCTAAACAGGTTGACAATTTAACAAACGCGTATAAGGAGCATTATCCTGAACTGCCTGAGGTGCGCATCCTGCAAATGGTGGCTTACCAACTTTCATTGGAGGGACTGAAGGAGAAAGGACGTAATGAAACAACCCCTTATACTGATAAGATTCAAGAACTGGCTCAGCTGGTAGATGATTGCATCAACCGTTAAGTCCAGTTCTGCTGATTAAAAATCCACGCACTGTTGACTTGCTTGATACCCTATGGTAACAAGCTTGTTGTCAGTGCGTTTAATTTATATATTTTATTTTAAACGACTATGGTAGTAAATATAGTATGCTGCGTGATTGGCCTGCTTATTGGCCTGGCCATCATGTTCTTCATTCAGAAGAGTATTCTGAAATCGAAGGCTGAGACCATCCTGAAGGAGGCAAATGCCGAAGCAGAGGTTATCAAGAAAAACAAGCTGTTGGAGGTAAAGGAGAAGTTCCTGAACAAGAAGGCTGAACTGGAAAAAGAGGTTGCTCAGCGTAACCAGAAAATCCAACAGGTAGAGAACAAGCTCAAGCAACGCGAAATGGTGCTGAACCAGCGTCAGGAAGACCTGCAGCACAAGAAAGCTGAGAACGATGCCATCCGCGACAACCTCACCAACCAGTTGGGCATTATTGAGAAAAAGAAAGATGAACTGGACAAGCTCCAGCAACAGGAGATTGTGAAACTGGAGGCCATCTCAGGCTTATCTGCCGAGGAAGCGAAGGAACGCATGATCGAGTCGCTGAAGGAGGAGGCAAAGATGCAGGCTCAGTCTTACATCAACGAGATCATGGACGACGCCAAGATGAATGCTAACAAGGAAGCGAAACGCATTGTGGTACAAACCATTCAGAGGGTAGCTACCGAAACTGCAGTAGAAAACTCTGTAACAGTGTTCCACATTGATTCTGACGAAATTAAGGGACGCATCATTGGTCGCGAGGGACGTAATATCCGTGCCTTAGAAGCTGCCACAGGCGTTGAGATTATCGTTGATGATACGCCTGAATCTATTGTGCTCTCAGCCTTCGACCCTGTTCGTCGTGAGATTGCCCGCTTAGCTCTGCATCAGTTGGTTACTGACGGACGCATCCACCCAGCCCGCATTGAAGAAGTTGTGGCAAAGGTGCGCAAGCAAGTGGAAGACGAAATTGTTGAAACAGGAAAGCGCACCACAATTGATTTAGGTATCCATGGCTTACATCCTGAGATGATTCGCATCATTGGTAAGATGAAATATCGTTCTTCATACGGACAAAACCTGCTACAGCATGCACGCGAAACGGCTAACCTCTGTGCTGTAATGGCAACAGAGCTGGGCTTGAACCCAAAGAAAGCTCGCCGTGCTGGTTTACTGCATGATATAGGTAAGGTACCTGATGATGAGCCCGAATTGCCACACGCAATCCTGGGAATGAAACTGGCTGAGAAGTTCAAGGAAAAACCTGATATCTGTAATGCCATTGGAGCTCACCACGATGAGGTGGAGATGACCACCCTGCTGGCTCCTATCGTACAGGTATGCGATGCCATCTCTGGTGCTCGTCCTGGTGCTCGTCGGGAAATTGTGGAGGCATACATCAAGCGTTTGAACGATCTCGAGGCTCTGGCAGCTTCTTATCCTGGTGTTACGAAAACCTACGCCATCCAGGCTGGTCGTGAGTTACGTGTCATCGTGGGCGCTGATAAGATTGACGATAAACAAACGGAGAGCCTGTCAACTGAAATTGCTAAGAAGATCCAGGATGAGATGACTTATCCTGGTCAGGTGAAGATTACCGTGATTCGTGAGACGAGGGCGGTAAGTTATGCAAAGTAAGGGAAATAGCCTCTTGCGAATTGGATATCCGATTAGCCTGCCGTTGGCAGGCTAATCTCTTGTCGGATTAAATATCCTATAACCTGCCGTTGGCAGGCTATCAAACGATAATCTCCAAATGGCTTCTGAAAGCAAGCTTTCAAGACCATTTGGAGATTATCGTTTGAGCCTCTTGTCGGATTCGAACCAACGACCCCGAGATTACAAATCACGTGCCCTGGCCAACCGAGCTAAAGAGGCGGGGGGGCAAGCTTGCTATATCGCGCCGCTACAACCTGCTGCCCTTGCTGCGGTCAAGCCCTGGGGGATTCACAAGGAGCTGGCCGTATAGGACTTGCCCATGTACTTTTTGCTAAAAGCGATTGCAAAGGTACTACTTTTTTTTATATCTACAAGGCAAATTATGTATTTTTTCGTAACTTTGCCAACATTAATCAAGATTTATGGTGGAAAATAGAAATAATTTACAAAGAGCTTCAATGCTGGCTGGCACTATAATGGGTGTGTTTTGGATTATCAAATTCATCTTTTTCCCTTTAGGCATGTCAACCCCAGTATTTATGATGGTTTTCGGTTTGCTAACCATGTTTGTTCCATTCTTAGGTTACCGCATGGCTCAAAGCTACCGAAACAAATTCGCTAATCATAACGGTAGCATTGGGTTTATACATGCCTTTACATTCTGCCTCTTCATGTATATGTATGCTTCACTGCTTACATCGGTAGGGCACTTGATTTATTTTCAGTTTATTGACAATGGCTTCATATTGGAGAAGCTGCAAGACATGTTCGATACAGTAAAAGAAAGTTCGCTGCCGGGCATGGATACTTACATACAACAATATCAGTTAGCAATTGACACTTATGCTATCATGAGTCCTGTTGACATCACCCTGCAACTGGTAAGTCAGAATATGTTTTACGGATTGCTGATGGCATTGCCCACTGCGCTGATTGTTAAGAAAAAAAACTATATTGAAAACGAATAACATGGACATAAGTGTTGTAATACCATTATATAACGAGAAAGAATCACTGCCTGAGCTGCATGCTTGGATTAAACGAGTGGTTGAATCTGAGCACCTGACTTATGAAGTGATTTTCGTTGACGACGGATCGAATGATGGCTCATGGCAAGTAATAGAAGACTTGCAACGTGCTTATTCAGAGGTGAAAGGTATTAAATTTCGTCGTAACTATGGTAAGTCACCTGCCCTATTTTGCGGATTTAAGGCAGCTCAAGGTGAAGTGGTAATTACCATGGATGCCGATTTACAGGACTCACCTGATGAAATTCCTGCCCTCTACCGGATGATTCAAGAAGAAGGATACGATTTGGTTAGCGGATGGAAGAAGAAACGCTATGACCCGCTGTCAAAGACACTGCCCACTAAGTTGTTCAACGCAACGGCAAGGGCAGCCAGTGGCATACATAATTTGCATGACTTTAACTGCGGACTGAAAGCTTATAAAAAGGACGTTATCAAGAATATTGAAGTATATGGCGAGATGCACCGCTATATTCCTTGGCTGGCCAAGAATGCAGGCTTTACCAAGATTGGCGAAAAAGTGGTAAAACATCAGGCACGCAAGTATGGCAAGACCAAGTTTGGCCTGAATCGCTTCATCAACGGATACCTGGATTTGCTCACGCTGTGGTTCTTATCAACTTTCGGCGTGCAGCCCATGCATTTATTTGGCACATTGGGCTCATTCATGTTCCTAATTGGTTTGGTTTCAGTGATGGTGGTAGGTGGTAACAAGCTTTACTACATTTTAAATGACTTGCCTCACCGATTGGTGACCGATTCACCCTATTTTTATTTGGCATTAACCGCCATGATTATTGGTACTCAACTCTTTGTGGCTGGGTTCTTGGGAGAATTAATTTCTCGCAACAGTGAAGAAAGGAACAAGTATCAAATAGAAAGAACATTGAACCTTGAGGAGTAACCCATGTCCTGTTTTGAAATGGTTTTGAGGTAAATGTATCTGCAATACCTTAAGCTATACAAAATGTGACCATTGAAAATATAAGATTGAACATTATATAATGAGGAAGATTATTCCATTCATATTATTAATTATAGGAGCTTGCTGGATTGCTGGCATTGTTTCCTGTACAGAAGATGACGATTGCTCTAGTAATGCTCGCCACATGCTGACAGCTAACATCAAGACGATCGTTCATACCGATTCTGCTTCGTGGGAAACAAATGATACAATAGATATACTGACTGTTTACGCTTTCGGCACCGACTCCATCATTATCAACGACAATTCTAATGCAGTATCACTCTCATTGCCATTACGTACCAATGTAGAGGAGACTACGTTGGTGTTCAGCTACATAAATCATGCTGGAGATACGTTGCCTCAGTATTATGACAAGGACACCATTGTATTTAAACACCGCAACACGCCTTATTTCCTGACATTAGACTGCAATTTCGTAGTTAAACAGGAACTTACTGATGTAAGCTATACTAGGAATGTGCTTGACTCAATAGTTATCGTTAACCCAACAGCTTCAATAGATGGAACAGAAAATATCAAGATATATTATTAGCCTCTTACTGCTGTTGGCTTTCATAGCTCCTTTACAGGCACAAAACGCAGGCAATCGCCAGCAAGGGAATAGAAGCAGACAGTCGTCTCAGCAACTAAAGAAAAAAGAGAAGACACTTCCGGAAGTAACTTACCCACTGATGAACGGAATTGATGTGGGCGTTGATATTTTGTCACCTGTACTCAAGCTATTTGGTTCAGACTTTATGTCGGCTGAGGCAATGGTTGATGTTAACCTCTACAATCGTTATTTCCCCACGGTGGAAATAGGTTATGGAGGTGGAAAATCAATTAACGATTATGATGTGAGTATCAAGGCATCGGCACCTTATTTCCGCTTAGGTTTTGATTACAATACTTTATGGAAGAAAGCGCATGGCAATTTGTTGCTGGTAGGTTTACGATATGGTTTCAGTAGTGGCAAATATGATGTGATGGTGCCCGACATGACAGACCCTGATTATACTGGAGGGGCTAGACAAACCAATCTTACTGATAATATCTGGGGTGACACTTCCAACTACATGCATGAAGGTATGAAACATACCATGCATTGGATAGAATTTAACGTTGGCATACGTGCTAATGTGGCCAAACGCATCAAGATGGGATTGATGTTGAGAATCAAGTATAGGTTGAAAGCATCTGTTGATACTTATGGTGATCCATACTATATACCTGGTTATGGCCGATATGACTCAAACAATGCAGGCGTCACTTACTCAATTATTTATCAGTTAAAATGAGCGAGCTTGAAATTTGGTTGATTGCTGTGAGTCTTGCCATGGATTGCTTTGCCGTGTCAACAGCCAGTGGCATTATACAGAAGAAATATGTATGGAGCAACATGCTGCCTATGGCCCTGAGTTTTGGATGGTTTCAAGGCATGATGTGTGCCATTGGATGGTTGGCTTTCGTTTATTTTAGCGGATGGGTAGAAAGTGTGGATCATTGGATAGCTTTTGGATTGCTGGCACTGATTGGTGGCAACATGATAAAAGAGAGTTTTTCAGAGGATGATGAAGAACATCATTTTAATCCAGCCTCAGCATGGATCATTCTGACGTTAGCAGTAGCTACCAGCATTGATTCATTGGCCGTTGGCATCTCGTTTGCCTGTCTGAATTACACGTCCATCCACGACATCATGTATCCAGTACTGATCATTGGTTTGATGTCATTGTTATTGTCATTGTTGGGATTGTACTTAGGTGTGACATTTGGCAAAAGCATAGAAAAGAGATTAAAGCCCGAACTTGCAGGAGGTATCATCCTTGTGCTGTTAGGAATAAAAATACTAATTGAACATTTAGGTTTATTATGAATAAGAAAAACTACATTTGGCTGGTATTGTTGGTGGTAGGTACAGTGTTAGTTATCCTCCGTCATAACAATATTATTTCCTGGGGGGAAAGTTCTGTCACTTACCGCAACGAGAAAGGTTTGATATTCGGTACACTTTACAGTATTACCTATGAGAATAACGAATCTTTGAAACTTGAGATTGACGAGACTTTGGATAGGTTTGATGCCTCATTGTCAATGTTTAATGAAAACTCCATCATCAGTCGCATCAATCGCAACGAAGATGTCACGGTTGACAGTTTATTTGCAAAAGTATTCAAACTATCCATGCAGACGTCTGAGGCTACCGATGGCTGTTTCGATATTACCGTAGCTCCGTTGGTCAATGCTTGGGGGTTTGGATTCACCGACGAGGTGTCCCCATCGGATGTTAAAATTGATAGTCTCCTGCAAGTGGTTGGATGGGAAAAGGTGCAATTAACACCAGAGGGCAAAATAGTTAAACAAGACCCGCGCGTTATGCTCGATTGTAGTGCCATAGCTAAAGGATATGCTGTGGATGTTATTGCAGACTTACTAAAGAGCAAGGGGATAAAGAACTATTTAGTAGATATTGGTGGTGAGGTTGTCGTAGCAGGTGTGAATCCATCTGGAAACTTGTGGCGTGTTGGCGTTAACAAGCCAGAAGAGGATGCATTAAGTCGTAACATGAATCTGGAAACGATCCTTAGCATCAGCAATCGAGGCATTGCTACCAGTGGTAACTATCGCAATTTCTATTATAAAGATGGCATGAAATTTGCCCATACCATTGACCCCAAATCGGGACGCCCTATACAACACAATATATTGAGTGCCACTGTCATTGCTAATAATTGCATAACTGCAGATGCTTTTTCAACAGCTTTTATGGTGATGGGACTGGAGCGTGCCAAGGAGGTATTGGCTAAACACAAAGACCTTGAGGCTTATTTCATACTCGCCGATAAAGGTGACGACTACCAGACCTTCATGACCGAGGGTATGAAGGAATATGTAATAGAATAAAAATAGATTTTCTTTTATTTCAGGAATACCAGATAAACTGCCAACACCAGACAAACGAAAGCTGCCAGGTGGTTCCAATGCAAAGACTCACCCTTAAAAAGCACCGTAGTGAAAACGGTGAAGATGATTAGAGTGATGACTTCTTGTATTACCTTGAGTTGCATAAGCGTAAAAGGTCCACCATTATCATGGAATCCAATACGATTGGCTGGTACTTGAAAACAATACTCAAAAAAGGCAAGACCCCAACTTAGCAAAATCACTGCAAACAACGGCCAGGAGGTAGAAATCTTCATCTCCTGCAACTTTAAATGCCCATACCAAGCAAAGGTCATAAAGATGTTAGAAACTATTAATAATAATATGGTATAAAGAGCCTTCATCTTAATCTTTATAAAATCGGGC
>JAIKZS010000052.1 GCA_024682035.1 Bacteroidaceae bacterium | reverse complement strand
TATCATCGTGGCGAAGGCAGGGGTAAATACTTGCCAGCAGCCGAATATAGCTTCGTTACCCAGGTAAGGGGTAGGGGCGTTTATAGTTTCTGCATGTGCCCAGGAGGTATCGTGGTGCCAGCAGCCACTGGTCCTGAGCAGATTGTGGTAAATGGCATGAGTCCAAGTCATCGTAACACAGCCTGGAGCAATAGCGGCATGGTGGTAGAGCTGCGACCAGAAGATGTGCAAATGGAGAATGGCAAACTGACCATCGACAAAGATGAACTGATGGTGCAGGATGAAGCATCGTCAATGGCTTTGAAGATGATGACCTTCCAGTCGGCATTAGAGCGCCTGTGCTGGATGCAGGGCAATTACAAACAAACAGCTCCAGCCCAACGAATGGCCGATTTCGTGAATGGCCGCTTGGGTGGCAGTCTGCCTGAAAGCAGCTATGCCCCAGGACTGATTCCTTCGCCATTGCATTTCTGGATGCCTTCGTTTATTGCCGACCGCCTGCGCGATGGGTTGCGCTATTTTGGCAAACAGAGTCATGGCTTCCTTACCAACGAGGCCTGCGTGATAGGAGTGGAAACCCGTACATCTTCGCCTGTGCGCATTTTGCGTGAAAAAACCTCGCTGCAGCATGTACGCGTGCAAGGCTTGTTCCCTTGTGGCGAAGGGGCTGGCTATGCTGGCGGTATTGTATCGGCAGCTATTGACGGTGAGCGTTGTGCCGAAGCGGCGTTCAATTATATGGTGCATTGATTAATAGTTATTATGATGGATAAAGAGATTGCAATAATAGACAGCAATTCGTTGGCGAGAATGGGACTGGAGAATTTGTTGGAAGAAATAATTCCCACTGTCACCATTCGTACCTTTGGCTCGTTTGCCGAACTGATGGCTGATACGCCCGATATGTTTGTGCACTATTTCGTTTCTATACAGATTTATCTGGAACACACGGCCTTTTTCTTGAGAAAGCAATACCAGACGGTGATACTGTGTAATGCCGAGACCCAAGCCCAACTTCCCACGGGCATGCTGTCACTTGACATTAACCAAGATGAGCAACACTTGGTAAAATCCATCCTGAAGTTGCACCAGCAAGGACATAAGTCTGGACATCCCGGTGTTCGTCCCAACCAGTCCCCACAAATGCCTTTGCAAAACGATTTGACCATGCGCGAAATTGAGGTACTCAGTCTGGTGGCTCGTGGTTTTTCCAACAAGGAAATTGCACAAAAACTAAGCATTAGTCTTACCACCGTTATTACCCATCGAAGGAATATTACTGATAAACTGCATATTAAGTCGGTTGCCGGACTCACCATGTATGCCGTCATGCATGGCTATATTGAGGCCGACTCCATCTAAAATCATCATTTTTTAGTATTGTAGGGTTATCCTTTTTCCTGTTACTTTGCAAAAAAATTAATAACACAAAGTAACTTATATGAAACATCTGTTGATAACCTTTTCGTTGGCTTTGCTTGCAGGTCAAGCAGTTGCCGACGATGTTTTAGTGAATAATCCAGAACCTGTACAGAGTGATACCATCACACGTGTAGCTGATATCGAGGAAATTGTGGTGGTGGCTACCCCTAAAGAAAATGCCCGTTTGCGTCAGCAAACCCTCTCATCTTCTTCATTTTCCAATGCAGAGATTAGGGCACGCGGAGTAACATCTATCAAGTCGTTTACTGCACAAGTACCTAACCTTTATATCCCAGCTTATGGTTCTAAGTTAACCTCCTCTACTTATATCCGTGGTATTGGTTCTCGTATCAATACACCCGCTGTGGGTTTGTATGTCGATAATATACCTTATTTAAATAAGAATGCTTTCGACTTCAATTTTGCAGAGATTGACCGTGTGGATGTGTTGCGCGGACCACAGGGTACGTTGTATGGTCGCAATACCATGGGTGGTTTGATTCGTGTATATACCAAGTCGCCTTTCGACTACCAGGGCACCGACTTGCAGTTAAGTGCGGCTACATATAATGACTTAAAAGCTTCTGTGTCTCATTATCAACGCATTTCCGATCAGTTCGCCTTTTCAGCTGGTCTTTACTTCGACCACCAAGGTGGTTTCTTCAAGAATGTGGCTCGCAACAACGAGCGAGTTGATAAGGGGAATGAATATGGAGGTCGTATTCGTGCCATCTATCTGCCAGCTGACAATACCAAATTAGATTTCAATGTCAACTATGAATATCTTGATCAGGGGGCTTATCCTTATCAATACATGGGTGTTACGGCAGACAACAAGGCTGGTGAGCAGATGCCTGAGTTGATAGGTAAGGTGGGCTATAACCGTAAAGCCGACTACAAGCGTCATTTGTTGAATACAGGTTTAAGTTTAGAGCATCAGGCCAACAGGTTTGTGTTTAGTAGTGTAACTGGTTTCCAGTTCGTGAAGGATGATATGAACATGGACCAGGACTATACGCCGTTGGATATTTTCTCGTTGAGACAGAAGCAGAACTCAAAGACACTTTCACAGGAATTTGCGTTCAAGTCAAAGGCTGGTAGCCGATGGGAGTGGACAACAGGTTTGAGTGGTTTCTACCAATGGTTGAAGACTGATGCTCCTGTAACCTTCCAGGCAGATGGCATCAGTCAGTTGGTCGAAGGTCCGGCTAACAACGTGTTTATTCGTTTGCGTCAACAAAATGAGCGCATGCCCGAAATGAGCCTCGACATTACAGATAATGATTTCGTGATTTCTGGCCTCTTCGATACCCCAACAGCCAACTTTGCTGTCTTTCATCAATCAACCATCAATGACCTGGGCGTAGAAGGACTGTCGCTCACTTTAGGTGCACGCATGGAGTACGAGAAAGTTTGGATAGACTATTCATCTGCAGCACCTTTGAATTTCGACTTCAACATTCCGATGTTGGCACAAAACCCACGTACAGCAGCTGTGGCTGAACAGCTGAAGGGCATGCATATCAATCCCGACTTTACTGGTAAACTGAACGATAACAATTGGGAGTTTCTTCCAAAAGCAGCTTTAAAATACGAATTCAACCCACGCAACAATATTTATTTCAGCGTTTCTAAGGGTTATCGTTCTGGAGGTTACAACATTCAGATGTTCTCTGATCTGATGCAGGAAAAGCTTACCAACGAAATGATGGCCATGATCAATGAGAAGAGTGGGGGCATGATGTCAAAAATGGGAGGCAGTGCCATGGCTGTCGAGGATAATCCTACCTATGATGTAGAGGGCACAATAGCTTACAAGCCTGAACGTTCTTGGAACTTTGAGTTAGGTTCACACCTAACTTCCAATGATGGTAATCTCATGGCCGATTTCGCATTGTTCCTCATCAATACAAACAATCAGCAGCTGGCACAGTTTGCTAACAGTGGCATGGGTCGTGTGACGGTCAATGCCGGTAGGAGTCGCAGTATGGGTGCTGAAGCTTCCATTCGTTGGCAAGCAACTGAGGCACTTTCATTCACGGGCAATTATGGTTATACCTATGCAACATTCCGTGAGTATCAGCTGGGTGATGTAGATAACAGGGGCAAGTATGTACCTTTCGTGCCTAAGCATACTTTCATGCTGGGTGGCCAGTATGTATTTGCCATGCGCCAGAGCTCGTTTATCGATAACATTGTACTGAATGCAGATTACCGTGGTGCCGGACGCATCTATTGGGATGTGCAGAATGAATATTCACAGAAGTTCTATGGTACCCTGAATGCTCGACTGGCATTCCAGCACAAGGGCTCTGAGTTGGCTTTGTGGGCTAACAATATCTTTGACAAGGATTATGATACATTCTTCTTTGTAAATAGGAATAATAAATTTCGCCAAAAAGGCACCCCAGTGCAACTGGGTGTAGATCTCAGATTGAGGTTTTAGAAGTTTAATTGTTAAGGGCGTGACAATGCGGGCAAACTCCTTTCGTGCGGAGCTTTTGTCCGCATTGTCCACATCTATAGGGGTACCGCAGTGTACGCAACCACAGCCGACGCAGGAACATGGCTACGAATAGCACCAAAAAGAAATAGCCCAGATAAAGATGGGTGGTAAGCATAAAGAACAAGTAGCAGAAAATGCAAGCAGCCATGAGTCCTACCAGATAGTAGGGAATACTCCAACCCGACAAGTGGCGGAACACCTCGTTCACAGCTGTAATAGTGGCAATGATAATGAGCCACAAGCTACCGATAAACAAAGTTAGTATGGTGGGCAACTGAAAAGGTGAAAAAGTAGGGTTGTAGTAAAAAGTCTCCCATGTGTCAGGAGCAAAGAGCTGCATGGTTTCGTAAAGGGTGGCACTGAAAGCTACTACCAGACAAAGGAACAAAGGATACAAACTGTCGATGTCGTTAAACCACACCAACTTAAACGGCTCACGCTGATAGTCCCTTACCAAGAAAAAAGCAATGAATATGGTCATCATGAATGCCAGCACCGCCTTGTTGGAACCACTGAACACATAAATAGCCTGTGATATACTGTCGGAAGGCACAAACTTACTCTTCAAGTCCTTTTCATACACCCATCCCTGCACACCATCAGAGTAAGCCAACTTCACCCAAATACTATCATTCACATCCGTAGTATCCTTACGAATCTCAGCCACCACCACACGGTCACCTTTATGAATCATATTGGTACAATTCTG
>JAIKZS010000048.1 GCA_024682035.1 Bacteroidaceae bacterium | reverse complement strand
GTCTGGCCATGCCATACTCCAGTAAAATAGAATCCTTTTGAATTAGTATCCCAAATAAATTCATCGACATTACTTTCAAAAGCCTTGCTTACAAAACGCTTTTCACCTGATTGTAAATTCATGATGAATAAACGGTTTTGGTCGCTTTCGTAACCATCACGCTCCATGCTCTGCCAAGCTATAAATTGACCATCGGGAGAAAATTGTGGGTTAGTGTCGTAACCCATAATCTCTGGGCAAATATTACTTGTTTGTCTTGTGGCAACATCATAGATATATATATCAGAATTGGTGGAAAAAGCATATTCTAATCCGGTTTTTTTACGACAAGTATAAGCTATTTTCATGCCGTCAGGGCTCCATGCTAACTGTTCCATGCCACCAAAAGGTTTCATAGGACTTTCAAATGGCTCTCCTTCTAAAATATCAGTAATATTTTCTAAACCATTATTAAAGTCGGCTACAAATGGATGAGGAGCCGTGGTGACCCATTCGTCCCAGTGCTTATACATGAGGTCAGTAATGATTCGTCCAGTTGCCTGGGGCAGGTCAGGATATTTATCAGCAGTACTAGCTACCGTTTTAACTTGACTTACAAAGAGAACTTTGCTTTCATCTGGGGAGAAAGAGAATCCTTCAATATCACCGTCATAATTAGAAAGTTGTTTACGATCAGATCCATCTGCATTCATTTCCCAAATTTGACTGCTCCCGCTTTCGCTACTTAAGAAGCGAATTTTACCATTGTTAGTCCACGCTATATTACTCTCACCCTTTGGGGTATGGGTAATTTGGTGATTATCACTTCCATCAGCATTCATGACGAACACTTCTGAATTACTCTTATTTTGAGGTACGCTGTAGTAACTTACCGTATAGGCTATTTTGGTGCCATCAGGTGATACTGTCATACTACCAATGCGTCCCATTGCCCATAAAGCTTCAGGAGTCATCCGCTTGTTACTGATGTTAAGTTCGGTGGTACGTCCAATAATATCAGAAGAATCACCAGTTGTTTGTGTGCCGCCACTGCAGGCTGCTAATGCCAAAGCTGCTGACATAATTAAAAGATTATTTTTGTTCATCGCTTAAAAATGTTTTTTATATTTTCTGCTGCGAAGATAATGAAAATATCGCTATTAATGTTTATATTTGTTCATTGAATTATTAAAAACCATATCATTTATGAGAAAACTTTTAACGTTAACAGTAGCTTGTGCCATGCTAATAACAATGAGTCTGCAGGCACAGACACATGAGATGATCGTACAGATGAAAAAAGTAGGGGCCCCTATACAAAGTACAATGTACGGTTTGTTCTTTGAAGATATTAACTTTGCTGCCGATGGTGGTTTATATGCTGAGTTGGTGCAAAACCGTTCGTTTGAGTTTCCCCAGCATCTGTATGGCTGGAAAACAGTAGGCAATGTGCAGGTCCTCGATAATGGTCCATTTGAACGCAACCCTCATTATGTTCGTTTAGGGTATGCTGGACATAAACACAAATTTACTGTGATAGAGAATAGTGGCACTTTTGGTATAGGTTTGAAAGAAGGAGCAACTTATCGTTTTTCTGTATGGGCTCGGCAGGTAACAACCGGAGCTCCCTGTAAGATTAGAGTTGAGTTATGTGATCCCTATACTAATGGAGAGCGGCAGGCGTTTGTTACACAACGCTTGACAATTGATTCTAAGGAGTGGAAAAAATATGAAGTAGTCTTACAATCTACTCGAACTTTACAGAAAGCTTCTTTACGCGTTTTCTTAGAAGGGCAGCAGGCGGTTGATTTGGAACATGTTTCACTTTTCCCTACTGACACATGGAAGGGACGCGAAAACGGTTTACGTAAGGATCTTGCTCAAGCTCTATCAGATTTAAAGCCTGGAATTTTCCGTTTTCCTGGTGGTTGTATCGTAGAGGGAACTGATTTGGAAACACGCTACAACTGGAAAAATACAGTAGGACCTGTTGAAAATCGTCCTTTAAATGAGAATCGTTGGCAATATACTTTCCCCTATAGATACCTGCCCGATTACTATCAAAGTTACGGACTTGGATTCTTTGAATTTTTCCAACTGTGTGAGGATTTGGGCGCTGATGCATTGCCTGTTGTGAGCTGTGGGTTAGCTTGTCAGTTCCAGAACGATGATCCTGCGGCTCATCAACCTATGGATAAAATAGATAGCTATGTGCAGGATGCCCTTGATTTGATAGAATTTGCTAATGGTAGTACAGATACAAAATGGGGAAAGTTGCGCGCAGAGATGGGGCATGAAGCACCTTTTAATCTTAAATATATTGGTATTGGTAACGAGCAGTGGGATGCTATTTATCCGGAACATTTGGAGCCATTCGTAAAAGCCATTCGGAAAGCATATCCCAATATAAAAATTGTTGGAAGCTCTGGTCCTAACTCTGAAGGAGATCAGTTTGATTATTTATGGCCTGAAATGAAACGCTTAGGTGCCGACTTGGTTGATGAACATTTTTACCGTCCTGCAGATTGGTTTTTGTCACAAGGAGCTCGATACGATAATTATGACCGAAAAGGCCCAAAGGTATTTGCTGGCGAATATGCTTGCCATATTACTGGGAAGAAATATAATCATTTTTATCCAGCTTTGCTTGAAGCAGCTTTTATGACAGGCTTGGAACGTAATGCAGATATTGTGCACATGGCAACATATGCTCCTCTATTTGCGCATGTCGAAGGTTGGCAGTGGAGACCCGACTTGATATGGTTTGACAACCTCAATGTTGTGCGTACAGCGTCTTACTATGTGCAAAAATTGTATAGCACCTATAAAGGTACAAATGTATTAAACTTAACCATGAATGGTAAGCCAGTGACAGGTGACAGTGAACAAGATGGACTATTTGCATCATCTGTTATGAATTCAACTAATGGTAAAGTATATGTAAAAGTGGCTAATACATCTTCAAATAATCAATATGTAAGTGTCAAACTGGAAGGCCTAAAAAAAGGCAAGAATTATAAGAGTGCAAAAGCTGTAGTGTTGCAAAGTGATGATCTTGAGGCAGAAAACAGTATTGATAATCCAAACCTTATACAACCTGTTGAAATAGATCTTCAGATTACAAACAATACAGTTTCAGGAAGTATCCCTGCACATGCTTTTGTAGTTGTGATTATTAACGAATAATAGGCAAGCATTAACAAGTAATAACTGTCTTTTGCAAGATGTTAAAATAAATAGGCTGCGAATAGTATTCGCAGCCTATTTATTGTTTTATCAAGCCTTAAAAATTATAGGTGATAGTTTGAAGATCCTTATCATCAGAACTATTACCAATTAGTAAAGTATAACTACCCTTCATAGGATGAACAGTATGTATCTTCTTGTCCCACCAGTTAAAAGTCTCTTCAGTAAGTGGTATACTAACATTTACTGTTTGTCCTGCAGGAATAGTAACACGTTTGAATCCACGCAAAGTTTTCAGCGGGCCTGAATTGTCGTTGTTATTCTTTACATAGAGTTGTACAACCTCATCACCATTCATTTTACCTGTATTGGTGACAGATACTACCACATTGCTGCCCTCAATGCGAGGCTCTCCAAATTTAAAAGTAGTATAGCTTAAACCATAGCCAAACTGGAAAAGAGGAGATTCTTGCATGTATCGGTAAGTGCGGCCTTTCATACTATAATCTTCAAAATCAGGAATCTGAGCTAAATTACGGTAGAAAGTAACAGGCAACTTGCCACTTGGATTGTAGTCACCGTATATAACATCAGCTATAGCTGTTCCACCAGCTTGACCAGGATACCATGCTTGAATGATAGCATCACAAGATTCAGTTTCAGGTACCATTGCAATAGCAGAACCAGAGAAGTTAACGTAGATAATTTTCTTGCCACCTTCCTTTAATACTTTTAATAAATTACGTTGAATAGCTGGTAGCTCTATATCAGTACGGTCGCCCCCTTTGAAACCTTCAATAGATACAGGCATTTCCTCGCCTTCAAGTCTTGGAGAAATACCACCAGCATATATAACAACATCAGCCTTAGCTACTTTTGCAAGAATATCTTGTGGATTAAATACTTCATTCAGACCAATGTCGAAACTTAACTTACCAGCATAAGTCTGATATTGGTAACGAAGTTCTATATCATAATCCTTTCCAGCCTCTGCTTTGAGAACATACACAGGGGTTAAGTCGTTAATATTACCCACTTGTTTCAATACCTGCTTACCATTAATTATCAGTGTAATAGTACCTAAAGCGCCGATACGGAATTCTACATCCTTATTATTGTTAGCATGGAACGTACTCTTGTAAGTGCATGAAAAATCATGGAGAGGAACACCTGCTGCAAATGCTGTATTTCCCTGCGTATATTTAGCCCATGGTGTAGTTTCGCGACCCTTAATGATCGGATCTCCTTGAAAGTCTTTATTATCCCAGTATAGCACTTCAAACCCTTTGCCAGATTTGTTATAACATTGGTTGAAAAGGCTAGAGAAAACACGGTCTGAAGTTAAATCGCAAGCAGGAACATAAATCAATTTCGATTTGGGAAGACGTTGCTGTAAAGCTTTTAAAAGAGTTGCCGTAGAAGCAGGTGTTCCGTTGTAATTACCCCATTGCATAACAGAATCATTAGCGTTTGCACCAATAACAGCTACTTTTAGATTCTTTTTCAATGGCAAAATGTTATTTTTATTCTGTAGCAAGACCATTGTTTGATGAGCCATGTCTAAAGCCAGCTGTTGGTGAGCTTTACTATTCAAAGTAGCATCTGGTATATCATCCCAGGGAGTTCGTTCATCCATTTCACCTAGCTCAAAACGAGCTTTGAGCAGTCGTTTTACACTAACATCAATGTCACTTTCTTTAATTTGCCCGCGTTGTACAGCAAGTACCAGCTGTCTATATGATACGCCGCATTCAAGGTCGGTGCCACTTAGTACTGCTGTAGCCGATGCTTCAGCAGCATCCATACTAGTCTCGTGACGACGAGGTGCATAAAAATCGTCAATAGCGCCACAATCACTCACTACAATGCCTTGATAATCCCATTCATTCCGGAGAATCTGTACCAATAAACGATTGCTGCCACAACATGGATTGCCTTCATAACGGTTATAAGCGCACATCACTTCTTTTACATTACCTTTTGTAACCAAGTCCTTGAACGCAGGTAAATAAGTTTCATACAAGTCACGTGGATCAGTTAAATCAGCATTGTATGTATGACGATTCCATTCTGGTCCACTATGAACGGCAAAGTGTTTTGCACAGGCATGTGCCTTGTCGTATTTTGAATCTGTCGGGCCTTGCAAACCACGAACAACAGCAAGTCCCAATACACCAGTAAGATAGGGATCTTCACCATAGGTTTCCTGTCCACGTCCCCAACGAGGATCACGGAAAATATTAATATTAGGTGTCCAAAACGTTAAGCCTTGATATCGTTCAGATTTTCCTTTTTCTACGGCTTGACGATGTTTTACACGCGCTTCGTCACTTACAGCAGTAAACACCTTTTCCAGTAGTTCACTATTCCACGATGCTGCCATGCCAATTGTTTGAGGGAATACTGTGGCCAAACCATTACGGCCGACCCCATGTAATGCTTCATTCCACCATTCATATGGTTTGATGCCCAATCGTTCAACACCATATGAATTGTTCTGCATTAATGTAACCTTTTCTTCCAAAGAAAGTCTTAGAAGCAAATCTTCGGCACGCTCTTCTGGAGAAAGGGCTGGATTCTGATAAGGCAGTTGGGCTGATGCAAAAGCCATGCATATAGCACATGCTGCCATTGTAATAATGTGTCTTTTCATAGTACTTATTCTTGAATTATGGTTATTTACTACAAATATAAAACATTTTTTATTGATAATCGTAAATAATTTTCTAAATTTGAAGTGCATATAATAAAAACTAAGGAAATGGATTATATAACATCATTTGAAAATGGGCATCAAGGCGTTTTAAGATTTGACTATCTTCCTTGTGTGAATTATTCGATGTTGCTTAATAAGGTGAACACCTGCACGTTGTGTGAAATAGAGAATCGTGATTCTACTAACTGGCAAACAGTAACTGTGAAAGTAAGTGGAGAATTCATAAAATCCAATGAACAACATATTGAGATTGTAGGCACAGGACAAAGAGCGCAAGTTGCAGACCTGAAAATTGAGCCTTTAATTGATAGCTTGTTAAGTATGACTGAGATGGTTGGTACAGCCTTTACCATCACCATTAGCGCTGGTGAAGATGTGCTGTTGTCTCACGCATTTCCAATTAGTTTAATGGCTTTTGATCAGTGGTCAGGATCATCTGTCCGTCCTGAACTTCTGGCATCTTTTGTCGTACCGAATCATCCTCTCATATCAAGTGTTGTAGTCAAAGCATCTCATTATATGCAGAAATGGACAGGCTCCTCAGCTATGGATGAGTATCAGACTCAAGACAGGCACAGAGCTAGGTTGCAAGTAGCTGCCATTTTCGAAGCTCTACGTGAAATAGGTATAGTATATTCTGCCCCTCCATCATCGTTCGACCCCTTTGGCCAGCGAATAAGGTTAGCAGACAAGGTGCTCAGCGAAAAGCTTGGTACATGTTTAGACACAACATTACTTTATGCTTCTTGCTTGGAAGCTGTTGGTTTGTTCCCTTTGCTTATTATATTAAAAGATCATGCATTTGTTGGCGCTTGGATTACAGAAGATATTTATGCACAGAATATAGGCGATGATGCATCATTTCTGCTAAAAAAATGTGCAGATGGTGTGAATGATATCGTAGTAGTAGAAACAACCTTGGTTACTTCTTCTAATGGTGTATCTTTTGATGAAGCCGTAAAGGCTGCTATTATATCATTGAAAGAAGAAAATAAATTTCAATATTTTGTTGATGTGCATCGTTGCAGATTGAGTAATATTAAGCCTTTACCCCAAAGAATTGAACTTAATGGCAAGCTGACTGTAGATAACAAAGGATTGCAGCATGAACTTGCTACAAATAAGGTGGAACATCTGGATCATTATGCTTTGAAAATAGAAGAAGATAAACAGACTGTGACTAAGCAAACCATCTGGGAACGAAAATTATTAGATTTCTCATTAAGAAATAACTTGATAAATGCAAAATTAGGGAAACGCCTAATACCATTCGTTTCATTTGGTATAGATCATATTGAAGATGAACTACAGACGGGAAAAAGTTTCAGCATTCAGCCATTTCCTAAAACGCAAATAGAGCCTTCGGAAAGTGAAATGTATGATTCTGTTTTACAGGCAGCTGATTTAGAGGATTTGACAAAAAATGAATTAAATAATAAACGTTTAATTTCGTTCTTGACTGAAACAGAGCTAAAAAATGCTGTAAAGTTTCTATACCGTACAGCTCGCACCACAATGGAAGAGAATGGCGCCAATTCCCTTTTTTTGTCATTGGGTATGTTGAAATGGTATGAAAGCGAAAAAAGTGTACAACCTCGTTATGCACCTATATTATTATTGCCAGTTGATTTAGTACGCAAGGGTGGAGGGGCAGGATATATAATCCGTTCCCGAGACGAAGAAATTATTTTAAACATTACTTTACTAGAATTGTTGAAGCAACAGTTCCACCTTAATTTAAAAGGACTCAATCCTTTGCCCTCTGATGAACACGGTGTAGATGTGAAGCAAGTGTTTGCTGCTATGCGACAGTATTTGAGTAACATGAAGCGATGGAATGTGTTGGAGGAAACAATGTTGGGTCTGTTTTCTTTCAACAAATTTGTAATGTGGAATGATATTCATAGCAATGCTGACAAGCTAAAAATTAATCCTGTGATATCCACCTTGATGGAGAATAAATTAAATTGGCAGGACGATATGGGCGGTATAGATGCTAGGTTGATGGATAAATCTATCAAACCACAACGCTATGCAATTCCGTTGGATGTTGACTCTTCGCAGATGGAAGCTGTAATAGATTCAGGTGACGGTAAAAGTTTCATTTTGCATGGCCCTCCTGGAACAGGTAAATCGCAGACAATTACTAACATGATAGCCAATGCTCTGTATCAAGGAAAACGGGTGCTATTTGTTGCAGAAAAGATGGCTGCGTTGGAGGTTGTACAAAAACGACTCAAGAAAATTGGGCTTGAACCATTCTGTCTGGAAATGCATTCAAATAAAATGACAAAGCAGCATTTCCTGTCTCAGATGCAAAAAGCTTTAGATGCTGCACATATACAATCACCTAAAGAATTCGAAAGTACTGCCAACAAATTGTATGAGCATCGTTTGAAAATGATTGGCAACATAGAGTCCTTACATAAGGTATTGCCTACTGGCCTTTCTTTGTATGATTATATTATACGCTATTTGTCAATAAAATATGATGAGGAACTGAATGATAATCTCCCAGATTTAAAATTGGTGAACATTGAAAAATTGAATGAATGGGAAAACAGCATTCGCAACCTAGATACAGTTTTTCAATTTGTCGGCCATCCTGCTGATCATCCTCTTAACGGCTTAGAACCTCATGATGCGCGATTAGAAACCATTACCAAAATAAAAGAAACGCTACAAAAATATAGTAATGCTTTCTATGAATTAAAGCATTCAGCAGAAGCATTTATAAATAAGCTATTAAATTGTAATACAGATGATAGTATAGATGAACTTGAAGGGTTAATTAAATTCATTGCCGCTTTACAGAATGCCTATAATATGAATGGCAATTTGTTAAAAATGGCGTCTGACCAAGACTTCAGAAAAGATTTTTATGAGGTGGTTAGTGCTGGTAGAAAACGTGATTTAATAAAACAACAATTGAAGCGACAATGTTCAGATAGCATATTGGAATTAGATCCCCAGAAAATGCTCTTTGAATGGAACTCTATTCATAAAAAATGGTTCCTGAGTAGGTTTTTAGCTAAACGATCTTTTATGAAAAAGATGCGTATGTTTGATAGTACATTAAAACCAGAAGGAGTTGTAGAATTATTGGAAAAGGTTGAAACCTATCAGACGAATAATAAGAAAGTAAATGAAAACATTGACCTGTTAAAGGAATCATTTGACACACTAGTCACTAACACAAATCAAGATTGGACTAAGATAGAGCAGTCATATAATGCGGCACCACAAGTGATTCAGTTCTTGGTTGACTTCGCAAATAGACATGACATGAGTTATTCATCAGTAAGAGATCTTTTTTTGCAAAAGACAGAAGAGAATTTGCCTTTATTCAAGCAGCAATATGGTGATGAGATGAAGGAATTGCTGAACTTAAGTCTGTTGTTTAATCAACAGAAATCTATGATGGCGACATTTGCTCGTATGTCATTGCCTACAGAACATATTTCCTCAAGCATACCTAACACGTTAGAGCGTTGGACACTGAATTTTGATAAAGTGAAGGATTGGTGTCAATGGGTATCTTGCAAACGTGAATTAGAGACGGAACATCTGCATTGTGTGTGTAATTATATTGAAAAAGAACGAAAGAATGGAGCAGAGGCAGCACAGGCTGTTTTAAAAGGTATATACCATCAATTAATATTGATGAGGGTGGATGAAGATGAGAACTTACGCATGTTTAATGGATTACTATTTAGCAAGTTGATTGATAAATATCGTAAGGAAACTACCGAATTCCAAGAGCTCACAAAGAAGGAACTTTATTACAGGTTAGCTGCCAATGTTCCTTCTCAAATTATGGAAGCTGCTGCTAATTCTGAAATGGGTATTTTGAAACGAAATATTGCAAATGGTGGGCGAGGGACTTCAATACGCAAGATTATAGACCAAATTCCTACTTTGTTACCGAGGTTATGTCCGTGTATGCTGATGAGTCCTATTTCTGTGGCACAATACATAGATCTTGATAGAGATAAGTTTGATATTGTTATTTTTGATGAAGCTTCGCAGATGCCAACTAGTGAGGCTGTTGGTGCAATAGCAAGAGGAAAAGCATTGGTGGTCGTTGGAGATCCTATGCAGATGCCACCTACCAGTTTCTTCTCGACCTCTGCGGTTGACGAGGAAGAAGCCGAAATTGATGATATGGAAAGTATTCTTGATGATTGCATTGCACTATCTATTCCTTCACGCTATCTTACTTGGCATTACCGAAGTAAACATGAGAGTTTGATTGCTTTTAGTAACTCTCAATATTATGATGGTAAATTATATACTTTCCCCTCAATTGACGATCGCATGTCAAAAGTCTCACTTGTACAAATAGAAGGAGCATATGATAAAGGACGTACACGTAGTAATCCGGCTGAAGCGAAAGCGATTGTACAAGAAGTAATTAGAAGACTCTCTGATGCAGAATTAAGTAAATATAGTATAGGAATCGTTTCTTTTAGTAAGGTGCAACAGAGTTTAATCGAAGATTGTCTGGACGAAGAAATGGCAAAGCATCCTGACTTGGAATTAAAATCCAGCCAAAGCGAAGAACCTATCTTTATTAAAAACTTAGAGAATGTTCAAGGTGACGAACGCGATGTGATTTTGTTTTCTATTGGTTATGGACCTGATAAAAATGGTATTGTATCAATGAATTTTGGTCCACTTAATAATGAGGGTGGAGAACGAAGACTGAATGTTGCCGTATCACGTGCACGTTATGAGATGATGGTATTTTCCACATTAAAACCAGAACAGATTGATCTTAAACGTTCTAATGCCAAAGGCGTAATAGGTCTGAAAAAATTCTTGGAATTTGCTACTCAAGGAATGCAGGTACTACCAACACCATCCTCTGCTAAAATTCAAGCAGACGAAATCGCTAATGAACTCTCAATTGTATTACAACAAAAAGGATATCAAGTGGATAGAATGGTAGGTAAATCGAATTTCCGTATTGATTTGGCTGTTGTGGATCCACGCGATTCTGATAAATACTTATTGGGCATTTTAACCGACGGTAAAAACTATTATAATACAAAGACGACTCGTGATCGTGAAATTTGCCAACCTAATGTATTGAAAATGCTAAAATGGAACTTCATGCGAGTTTGGTCGGTTGATTGGTTCCAAGATCCAGATAGAGTGATACGCAGTATCCTTGAAAGGCTTTACAATTTACAACATCCAGAGCAAGCGAAAAAACAAAATGAAGAAGGAGAAGCAACACAACTCAAGCTGTTCAGTATTGCAGATGAACCTGTTGCTAAAGCGGTGAATCTACGCGAAAAAGTATATAAAACAGCATCGCTTAGAGCATCTACAGCACAACCTGACATCGAAAGAGTTATTAAAAATGCTGCCAAAGTAAAAGATCAACTTACACAGATTATTACAATTGAGCAGCCTGTTACCAATAATTATCTTTATAAGCGTATTGCAAACTTATGGAATATGCAGCGAGTAACTCCTCGGTTGCAAAGTCTTGTTGATAATATATTGGTTGATTATTATTTAGACCCCATGAGCGATGGGAAAAACAATGTGTATTGGATGGATAAAGTAGTGGCATTCGACTATTCTTTCTATCGAGTAGAGTCAAAACGTGACATTTCTGATGTTCCAATAATAGAACTAATGAATGCTGCCCTCTATGCTGTAGAACAACAAATATCCATCCCTCGTGAGGATTTGAAAAAAGTAATTTCTACTTTGTTAGGGTTTAGTCGAAAAGGAGCAAATGTGGATTCTGCTGCCGAGAAGGCTATTAATAATCTTATTAACATGGGTAAATTAAAAGAAGAATTAGGAAATAAAATATCGTTAAACAATTTAAAATGACCATTAAATGAAGAAGTTAATTATGATGACGTTGGTATTAGCTACCGCAATGATGGTTTCTGCCCAAAACTACAAAGTGGAAACCTTTAAAACAAAAAGTGGTAATGAAGTGAATATTACACTTATCAAACATGCCACAATGGCAATTGAATATCAGGGTTATGAGATTCATGTAGATGCTGTACCAAACTATGGTACCGATTATTCGAAGTTCCCGAAAGGTGATTTAATATTGGTGACCCATGAGCATGGTGATCATTTTAATATAGAGACAATTAATTCTCTGATGAAGCCAAACTCTATATTGTATATGAATCAGCGTTGTTTTGATCAGGCTAATAAGGGTATGGTACTTAGGAATGGCGATTCTAGAAAGATAACGAAAGATATCTCGATGAAAGTAGTACCAGCATATAATACAACACCCGAACATTTGCAATTCCATCCTCAAGGTGTTGGCAATGGTTATATATTGAATATTGATGGCTTAAAAATATACATTGCAGGCGACACCGAAGACATTCCAGAAATGTCAGATTTGAAAGACGAAAAAATAGATGTAGCGTTTATTCCTGTGAACCAACCTTATACAATGACTGTTGATCAGGCTGTACGAGCTGCTTGGATGATTCAGCCCAAGGTGTTAATTCCATATCATTTTGGAAATACTGACGTGGCACAAATAAAACAGCGCTTAGATGCAGATAATTCTGGTATTGATGTGTGGTTGAGAGAAATGCAATAAGTAATCCATAATACAAAAAAAGATGGCAGGTCTAAAAAGGATCTGCCATCTTTTTATTGTGGTAAATAGGGTATATAAAATTAATTCTTTTGTGTAGCTAAATAAGCACCAGCCAACACAAGGACTGCTGCAACAGGCTTATCCCACGTAAAGACATCTTGCCCTATGGCTATTGCTACAAGCGATGCCACGATAGGTTGAAGGTTTGTATAGATACTAACGGTAGTAGCACGCAAATATTTCATCGCATATGGTATCATGAAATAACCTAATACTGTAGCAAACACAACAATGAAAGTCATACCACCTATGCCCATCAGTCCTTCTGAAAATCCATAATCACCACTAAAAAGTTTAGTCTCAGGAAACTCATTCCATGCAAATGGTAAAACAGCAATGGTTGAAACAAGGAAAATCCATTTCATCTGTGTAACAGCACTATATTTGGCCGACACCTTGCTTGTTATAATAAGATAAATAACCCATGTGAGTAAACTTAATAATGCTAAGAAAATACCAAGTAAGTCATTACTACCAGCTTCTGTTTGCCATTTTACCAATACCAATAACGCAGCACCAGCTATGCCCAAGCATACACCCAAAAGCTTGACACCAGTGATATTTTCTTTGAGAAAAACGGCTGCCAGCAACATGGTACCAATAGGAACTAGAGTCGCAATCAGAGAGTAATAAACAGGACTTGTATAGTTTAGCGACCATGCTGTGAGCGTCTGAGAGATAACAAAACCAGTTAAACCACCAAGCATGATAATTACGAGATCTTTTTTTTCTACTTTTTCTTTAGGTAAAAATGCTGCTATTAGCCAGAATATCAAGGTTGCTCCGATACAACGTAGGGCCATGTAAACCATTGGCGTTGCCCAGCCATCAAGTAAATATTTTGTTATAGGAACACCTAAACCAAATATTACATTCGCCAGGATTACGGCGGCATGACCATTTACTTTTTTATCCATTATTTCTTTTTTTTAGGTTAGACGATGCGAAGTTAAGAATAATAATCCTTATATTTGCTAAAACTAATCAAAAATGACAGACTATGCGAAAGATTAAGAATCCGTGGGTACATAAAGACCATTATGATTGCTTTGGTTGTTGCCCCAATAATCCCGTTGGTGTAAAAATGGAATTTTATGAGGATGGTGACGACATAGTGAGTTTCTGGAAACCATCAACTCATTATCAAGGATGGATTGATACTTTGCATGGAGGTATTCAAAGTACACTGATTGATGAGATTTGTGGATGGGTCGTATTCCGTAAATTGCAGACTAGTGGAGTAACTAGTAAGTTGGAAGTACGATATCACAAGCCACTCATGACAACAGAATCAATGATTACCTTGCGAGCTCACTTGCTATGGAAACGTATGGGTATGGTTAATATTGAAGCTGCTATCTATAATGAAAAAGGTGAAGTTTGCACAGAAGCAAACGCCACCTATTTCATATTCCCACAAGATAAAGCTCAAGAGATGGGCTTTTCACCATGTGAACTAGAAGATGAGCAGATATTGTTTTAATCAATACCGTGTGCAGATACTTCTTTGTTCACTCTATGGATTAAACCTTGTAATACAGCACCTGGTCCGCATTCCGTAAAGTCATCAGCCCCATCAGCTAACATGTTCTCCACAATTTGTGTCCAACGAACAGGAGCTGTTAGCTGTGCTACAAGATTGGCCTTTATTTCAGCTGCATCAGTGTGCGGTTTAGCATCAACATTTTGATATACAGGACACTTAGGATCACTAAATTTAGTTGAGTTAATAGCAGCTTCAAGTTCTTCTTTTGCTGGCTGCATCAAAGGAGAATGGAAAGCGCCACCTACTTTCAGTGGCAAAGCTCTCTTAGCTCCTGCTGCTTTCATTAATTCGCATGCTTTGTTAATGCCTTCTATTGAACCAGAGATAACAATCTGGCCTGGACAGTTATAATTGGCTGCTACTACCACGTTGCCACCAGAAGAAACGAGATGGCATATTTCTTCTACTTTTTCATCAGACAAGTTAATAATTGCTGCCATGGTTGATGGTTGAGCTTCGCAAGCTTTCTGCATAGCCATTGCACGAGCATAAACCAATTTTAATCCATCTTCAAAACTAAGAGCTCCTGCAGCTACCAAAGCAGAGAATTCACCCAGTGAATGACCAGCAGTCATTTCTGGTGTAAACTTTTTACCCATACAGAGTGCTGATATAACTGAATGAAGGAATACGGCAGGTTGAGTAACCTTTGTCTGCTTTAGCTCATCATCAGTACCATTGAACATGATGTCAGTTATGCGATAGCCCAAAATATCATTAGCTTTATCAAATAGTTCTTTTGCTAATGGATTATTTTCATAGAGGTCTTTACCCATGCCTACAAACTGAGCACCTTGCCCAGGAAAAACAAATGCTTTCATAATAATATTTGTATAATTTATTGTTTGCGAGTGCAAAGATACAATGAAAAAACTGATTCTGGCTTTCTAATTTTGATATTTAACAAATAATAGCACATAAAATATTGAAAATCTGCACAAAAGAAAAGATAGTGTGCAAAACTTATTCTATCATTAAATCTTTCTTAAGCTGTTTCTCGGAAGGTACACAAAACAAAGAAGCTGTTAATCCGATACATGCACAAAGTATACATGAAGTACTCTGCATTAAATAGTAGCCAATAATACCTGTTATAATTGGAATAGCTAACAGTAGAATCCTGACAGTACTCCACATCAGATATTGTCTCATTGCAGTTTCAGAGCTTGTGTCAACATCAATTTTTTTCTTTTTTACCCATGCAAAAAGTTTTAATGCGCTTGGAATACAACAAGACGTTATTAGAATAATAATGGTTTCTGTAAAATAAACCACTCTTGCATTATCAGCATAGGCACCTGTAAGATTAAACCCGCCAGTTTCTCCTAATATAATAACAAACAAGGCTGCAAACCATAAATAAGCGAAATTACGCTTCAAGGTAGCGACTGTTTGTCGAATATTCTCTTCCATAAATGTTCGGTTTTATTGTTTTTGTTGCAAATATAAGGAGATTTTTCGTAATTTTGCGACGGTTTTTCATATCTATTAATATTTATGGATTCTAAAGAGAGATTTTCCGTATTGTTTGACTTTGATGGAGTTGTTATGGATACAGAATCGCAATACAGTGTATTCTGGCACCAAATAGGTGTTGATTATCTGCAAAACAATAACTTGGAGCAAACCATTAAAGGGCAAACTTTGACAACTATTTTTAGTACATATTTCAAAGAAATGCCAGACCAATGGGATACTATAGACAAGGAATTGAAATATTTTGAGCAGCACATGAAGTATGAGTATATTGATGGATTCCTTGAATTTATGCAAGACCTGAAGAGACATGGGGCGATGACAGCAGTTGTGACTAGTTCTGATGAGGGAAAAATGGCGGCTGTATATGCTGCTCATCCTGAGATTCCTAGTTTGTTCGATCGTATTTTTACTGCCGAAGTGTTTAGTAAATCAAAACCAGATCCCGATTGTTATTTGTTGGGAATGAGAACTTTTAACACAGATGCTGATCATACATTCGTCTTTGAAGACTCTTTTAATGGACTGAAATCCGGTTTATCTTCAGGCGCAACCGTAATAGGTTTAGCAACTACTAATAAAGCTGAAGACATTGCTCCATTTTGCCACCATATTTTAAATAACTACATGGATTTCTCTTTTGAAAAATTAATTGAAGTTAATGAAAGAAAGCACTCATAAATTAATGACACTAGATTTCTGGCGAGTCTGTATTGCTAACTGCTTATTTTGTACAGCCGTATGGTCTATCATTCCTATATTACCAACTCAATGCTTTTTAATGGGAATGAATCAGGACGAGATGACTGTTTCATTATTATTATTTGTGTTAGCTATGTTAGGAGTGGGGCCTTTGCATGCATTTTTAGGCGATGTGTTTAGAAGGAAAAATGTATTGATGTTGTCAACTTTAGCAACGTCAATATTCTTTGGATGTTGGATATTCATTAATGAAGTTTGGCAGGTTATGCTTTTAATGTTTATGTCTGGAGCCTCGTTTGCTATTGCTACAGCGGCGGGTATTACTATAAGTGTTGATATAACACAGTCTAACCGTCGTGGAGCTGGAAATCGCATGTATGCATTTTCCGGAGCTTTAGGCTTGCTGATGGGTGTTTGTTGTTTATCATCAATATATTTAACTGCTAATTTCAAGACATTGATAATTATATCATTAATTTTATTCATTCTAAGCATGATTGTGGAAGCTGGCATATATGTTGCTTTCAGAGCACCGGTAGGAGTAGGGACTTTTAATCTTGATCGATTTTTCTTGCCAATGGCTTGGATGCCAGCATTGAATGTATGCATGCTAATGTTTGGTATAGGCATGTTACTCAATTTGCTACCTCCATATTCATGGCTGGGAGTTGTGATGATAGTGGGCTTCACCATGATAGTAGCCCCATTGACCAAAATGTTTATAAAGTTATCTCATCACTGCCAACGTTGCACTGCCAATACAACTTTGCAACTAGCAATACAGGTAGGGTTCATTTTGGGATTGGTGGAAGGAGAAAGAATAGACAGTAATTTGCAGTTTGGTGTGATAACTATATTAATTTCACTAATTATGTTTGGCACTGTTACTTGGCCCTATATTCAAAGAAAACGAGTAAGAGGTTAAATAACCTTATTAAAAATGTGCTAAAATATAAGGTGTAAATATAATTAAACCAACTATAGCAGCAGCGATTGCTGTAACCAGCACTGCTCCAGCAGCTATATCCTTAATTTCTCCAGCTGCCTTATTCCATTCCGGTGATACTTTATCGACTAGTCTTTCAATAGTAGAATTGAACAACTCAGCAGAAATAACCATTCCAATGCATAGCATTACAAGCATCCATTCAATTTTTGAAATGTCAAAAAAGAAACCTGCAGCAATTACTAATATTGCTGCAATCACATGAAATGTAATATTTTGCTCGTGTCCAACGCAAGTGATAATTCCTTTCCAAGCAAAAGTAAAACTTTTAAGTTGTTTCTTTAAACTATAACTCATAATCTGCTAATATTCTTTACACCTTTCACGGTTTTTAGTTTTTTAATCAAAGCATTTAATTTCGAGGTGTCACTTACCATCACTGTAAGCTGTCCACTGAACAAGCCATCATTGGCTTCAATACCAATACTCCTCAAATTAATACCAACTTCTTTGTTGATAATAGAGGTGATATTAGTAACGATGCCTATATCATCATGTCCAACAACCATCAGTGTAATTGGATATTGAGAACCAATCGATTTTCCTGCCCACCGGGCTTTAACAATACGATAACCGTATCTCTCTCTCATATCATGAGCATTGGGACAATTGGTTCGATGAATCATTATGCCTCTTTTAATGCTTACAAATCCGAAGATATCATCACCATATATAGGATGACAACATTGCGCCAGTTGGTATTGTATCCCCTTAAGATTCTGGTCTATCACCAATACATCTTCATGAGTATCCTCTTCTTCGCCCTCCATTTTTTGTAGGCTGAATCCCTCAGCAGTTCGCGTTTGCGTTTCCACAGTTTCTGTTTCACGTTTTAACTGCTCAACATACTCGTCTATAACAGTATTGGTGTCTAAAGTTCCATTAGCTAAGTTCTGATAGAAATCGGTGATAATTTTGTATCCCATACGTTTAATCACCTTCATTATTACAGATTCATCAAAGTCAATTTTGCGGTTTTTTAATTTACGTTCCAATTCTTCTTTTGCAAAAGCACTTTGTTTGGCTTCCGTTTCCTTTAGAGCTTGTTTTATTTTTGTACGTGCTTTCGAGGTAACCACTATTTTAAGCCATCCTTGTTTAGGCGTTTGTGAAGCAGATGACATAATCTCTACCTGATCTCCACTTTTAAGTTCTTGACGTATTGGCACATTTTTCCCATTTACTTTGCCACCAGTACAAGTGCAACCTAATTTGGTATGTACCATAAAAGCAAAATCCAGCACAGTAGCACCTTTTGGCAGTTTATACAAATCTCCTTTGGGGGTAAAAACAAAAACTTCGTCTTCATATAGATCCATTTTAAACTGATCCATTGCCTCCAATCCTGTTCCTTCCGAGCTTTCCAAGGCCTCACGTACTGACGTTAACCAATCGTCAATACCTGTTTCTCCTTTAATGCCTTTATATCGCCAATGAGCAGCTAAGCCCCTTTCAGCCACGTCGTCCATTCGCTCTGTACGAATTTGCACTTCTACCCATTTCCCTTCCGGTCCCATGACAGTTATGTGCAGTGACTCGTATCCATTGCTTTTTGGAACAGATAACCAATCGCGTAAGCGTTTGGGATTAGGCTGGTACATGTCGGTTACAATACTATATACTTGCCAACATTGCATTTTTTCTTTTTCAATAGGGGAATCCAAAATAACTCTGATGGCAAACAAATCATACACACCCTCAAATGGACATTTCTGTTTTTTCATCTTCTGATAAATGGAATGTATAGATTTGGTACGCCCTTTAATGTGGAATTTCAGCCCAGCATCATCTAGGTTTTTCTGCAAAGGACCTATGAATCGAGCGATGTAAGCATCTCGACTCTTTTTTGTTTCATTAAGCTTGTCTTTAATATGGTAGTAAATGTCATGCTCTGTATATTTAAGTGAAAGATCTTCAAGTTCTGATTTTAACGCATATAGGCCTAACTTGTGGGCTAGGGGAGCGTAAAGGTAGGCAGCTTCATTGGCTACTTTCAGTCGACCCTCTTCATTTTCAGTATCACGAATTTGACGCATGATATTCACACGATCGGCTATAATGATGAGTATTACCCGCATGTCTTCTGCAAAAGTAAGCAACAGCTTGCGAAAGTTTTCTGATTCTATTGATGGACTTTTCACATAAAGTTCTTGTATCCTAATAAGTCCTCTGACAATACGTGCAACATCGGAACCAAAAATATCGTTCACCTCGTCAATGGTACATGCTCCTGAACTCACACATCTATGCAACATTACGCCCATGATAGAAGCACGTTTCATGCCAATTTCATCGGCCACAATAATTGCAGTTTGCAAACTATTTAATAAAGGGTTCAGGTCGAAAACATCACGCTTCATCATGCCAGACTCAATAGATTTCACCAATTGTTTCTTTAGCTTATGTGTATCTTCTGGCATGAAAGAATCCCCTGTCAGTTTGAGTAATTTGTGATATAATACCAAAAAAAGCTTTCGCTCATCATTTGTAAAGAAAGATTGTTCTGTCATGATATTTCAAATATTAGGCTGCAAGTTAGTGAAAAGAGTTTAAATAAACCAATTAAAGTGATTAAAAATGCATAATCGCTACTTTTTTTTATTAAAATATGAATATTTCCTTTCAAAATATTAGGTTGTTTGGAAAAATAGTTTTATCTTTAGGGTGTGATAAAATAAACACGATATTAATAAACCTAAGGAGATAATACCATGAACGCTGATAGAATTGCGAAAAATGCTAGATTAGTGTGGAATATCTTGAAGAAGGCGGCTGGTCGAATGACATTTATCGACATGATTGTACAATCAAAACTTCATGCTACAGATCTGGCTTATGCTATTGGATGGCTTGCCCGAGAAGACCGAATAGGTGTAATAGAAGAAGGTGGCAAACAATATTTCCAAGCGTATTAAAATTTAAAGGATGTGTCCATATAGGCACATCCTTTTTAATATCCACTAATATCTAACACTAAGTATTCACTTTGTGTTCCTATACGGAATTTTCCACCCCAAAGTCCAATACCAGAACTAACGTAGATGTGCGTATTGTCCTTTTGTATGTATCCATGTGATTTTTCATACACAAAGTTTGTTACCAAATTTATTGGAAAAATTTGTCCCTGATGGGTATGACCTGATAATTGGAAATCAACTCCGGCAGCTGCTGCTCTTTCTAGATGGTAAGGCTGATGATCCATTACAAATATAGGCTTTGCATGGTCTAGATCTTTTGTTAGTTCAATTATTGATTTGCGATGCTCATCATTAGTACGGTCATCCCGGCCAACAACATAAAATGCATCGTTGACCAATATAGCTTCATCTTTTAACGGAACAATACCAGCTTTCTTTACAAACTGTTCAGTCTTTTCTTTATCAGCATAATAGTCATGATTCCCCAGGCAGGCATATACTCCCATTGGAGCATTTAGCCTTCTCAGTTCTTCATACATTTTCTCCTGTTCAACAGGCACAATATTACTGTCGATTATGTCCCCAGAAATAAGCACCATATCAGGCTTTTCTTCATTGATCATATCCACCCATTTGTTCAGTTCTTTTTTTCCAATTGTATAGCCCAAATGAAGGTCACTAATACCTATTACTTTCATGGGCTTTAATGGCTTGTTGATTTGGATAGTAAGTGGTACACGCACTTTGTGATGATACCATAAATTACCACTTACAAAAATCACAACAAGTAAAGTTGTAATGCCTAAAGTACCATATAGGCTATTTGTGAACCAAGGACGTATTGCTGGAATAAACAAACGGGCTAAATCTGTCACCAGGAAAGTCATAAACAGGTAAAGTAAAATGATCATCCACGAGGTACTCACTATTGAGATTATTTGGTTAGCCCAAAAAGCTGTAATGTCGCTTCTTGAAGTCATATAACCGAAAAACAGACCAACAGGGATGAATAGTGCGGTGGTAATGAGCCATTTCGTTAGGTTACTACAAGGCAAAATTTGCCAGATACGAGTGTATATATAAATAACCGCCAGCAATACCATGATGGGGAACATTAAAAACTGTATTTTCATATTTCTTTATGTTCTGCTTTTATAAATAGGTTTGCAAAGATACTCTTTTTATCATTTAAGAGCAATACACGAAGGATTCATTACGAAAAAAACAGACGTGAACTAGATTTTTTGCTCATTGAAGATAATAATCTGCAAAAATATTCTTATTTTTGCTACATATGTAGAAATAATTAAATCTAATTAATATGACACTAAATCAACAAGACAAGGATCTGCTTAAAAAGAAAGGCATTTCCGAAGAGAAATTAGCTGAAGAGCTGGCATGTTTTCAACATGGTTTTCCTTTTTTAAAATTGTATGCAGCAGCATCAATTGACAATGGTATAATGGAACTGTCTCCTGTTAATCAAGATGCATATTTGAAAGCTTGGGATGTTTATGCTACAACCATGACTGATAAACGAATTGTGAAGTTTGTGCCAGCATCAGGCGCTGCAAGTCGTATGTTCAAAGATTTGTATGCTTTCCTAGATGCCGAATACAACGTGCCCACCAAAGCCTATGAAAAGACTTTCTTTAGTGAAATTCACAAGTTTGCTTTTTATGATGATCTCAATGAAGCTTGCTTAAAAATTTATGGTAAAGGAATTACTGCTTTGATTGCTGAAGGTAGTTATAAAGAAGTGGTAGCTGCTTTGTTAAAAGAAGAAGGGCTGAACTATGGAAATCTACCGAAAGGCTTGCTCAAGTTTCATGCCTACGATCAAGGCAACCGCACGCCATTGGAAGAGCATTTAGTAGAAGGTGCTCTTTATGCAGCCAATAAGAATAAAAAAGTAAACGTCCACTTTACCGTTTCTCCTCAGCACCATTCTCTTTTTGAGGCTAAGGTAGCGGAAAAGGCTAGCACGTATGCAAATAAATACGGCATTGAATACGATATTTCTTTTTCAGAGCAGAAGCCCAGTACCGATACCGTTGCTGTTGACATGAACAATGAACCGTTCCGTGAAGAAGATGGAAAATTGTTGTTCCGTCCAGGTGGCCACGGAGCATTGATTGAGAATTTGAATGATTTGGACGCAGACATTGTTTTCATTAAAAATATTGACAATGTGGTGAGCGACGGACTAAGAGGCGACACAGTAGTTTATAAGAAAATATTAGCAGGTATATTGGTAACACTTCAACAACAAGTTTTTAATTATTTGCAATTACTGGAAAGTGGTAAGTATACTCACGAACAGGTACTCAATATTCTGCAATTTGTTCAAAAACAATTGTTCTGTAAGAATCCAGACACAAAAAACTTGGAAGATGCAGAGTTGGTAATCTATTTGAAAAACAAGCTTAATCGTCCTATGCGTGTATGTGGCATGGTAAAGAATTTAGGAGAACCTGGTGGTGGTCCATTCTTGGCTTACAATCCTGATGGTACTATTTCTTCGCAAATCCTAGAGAGTTCACAGATTGACATGAACGATCCGGAAAAGAAAGCATTGTTTGAAAAAGGTACCCATTTTAATCCGGTAGATCTTGTTTGTGCTATTAAGGATTTCAAAGGTAATAAGTTTGATTTGCCTAAATATGTCGACAAAGCAACAGGATTTATCTCGCAAAAATCAAAAAATGGTCGTGAACTGAAAGCACTTGAGTTGCCTGGATTGTGGAACGGTGCTATGAGTGATTGGATTACTGTCTTTGTAGAAGTGCCAGTATCGACCTTCAACCCTGTTAAAGTAGTAAATGATTTATTAAGAGAAGCACATCAATGAAAAAGATATTATTGTTAGGCTCTGGTGAACTGGGAAAAGAATTTACAATAGCTATGCAGCGCTTAGGTCAACATGTTATAGCGTGCGATGCTTATGCGGGTGCGCCAGCTATGCAAGTGGCAGATGAATGTGAAGTATTCCCCATGCTTGATGGAGATGCTATGCAAAAAGTTGTGGAGAAACATCACCCAGATATTATTGTACCTGAAATTGAAGCCATACGTACAGAGCGCCTCTATGATTTTGAGAAATTAGGTATCCAGGTTGTGCCAAGCGCTCGTGCCGTAAATTTCACAATGAATCGAAAAGCCATTCGCGATCTGGCAGCCAAGGAATTAGGTGTTAAAACGGCTAACTATCGTTATGCCAAAAATCTTGAGGAACTAAAAGCAGCTACAGCTGTCATTGGTTTTCCTTGTGTAATAAAGCCTCTGATGTCATCTTCTGGTCATGGACAATCAGTAGTAAAGAAAGTAGAGGATTTAGAACAAGCATGGAAAGAAGCTTGCGAAGGTAGTCGAGGCGATATTAAGGAAGTGATAGTTGAGCAGTTTATACACTTTGATTATGAAATAACTTTGCTTACTGTCACCCAGAAGAATGCACCTACACTGTTTTGTGCGCCTATAGGGCATGTTCAAATTAGTGGAGATTATCGAGAGAGTTTCCAACCTATGCCAATGAAAACTGATCATTTAAAGGCAGCACAAGATATGGCAGCAAAAGTGACAGGTGCTCTAACTGGTGCTGGTATCTGGGGTGTTGAGTTCTTTATCAGCGAAAAGGATGGAGTATATTTCTCAGAACTCTCTCCACGTCCACATGATACTGGAATGGTTACATTAAGTGGCTGCCAGAATTTTAGTGAATTCGAATTGCATGCTCGTGCTGTATTAGGATTGCCCATTCCTGCAATTAAACAATTACGATGTGGGGCCAGTGCTGTAATTCTTTCTGAAATAGTAAAAACATCGCAACCTGAATATATTGGGCTTGAAAAAGCGCTGGAAGAAGATGATACAGATTTGCGTATATTCGGCAAACCTGTGGCAAGACTTCATAGAAGAATGGGAGTAATGCTTGCATCAGCTCCTTTGGGTAGTGATTTAGACCAGTTGCGCGATAAATGCAAACGATTGGCTGCTTTCGTAAAAGTGTGCTAAAGTTAAATTTTTATTATTATTGCAGAAAATTTTGGTGATATGAACATTTATCACTAAATTAGATGCGGTTAATTTAACTTTTAGTTAATTATAGTAAAGCATGAAAATGTATAGCGGCAACGGTCTGTGAAGACAGTTGCCGTTGTTTTTTTTAATAAAAATCATAATAAATCATGAACATACTTGGTAATATTTTTTGGCTTATTTTAGGTGGTTTAGAAACCGCTTTTCAATATTTCATAGCAGGCTTGTTTTTGTGTGTAACCATCTTTGGTATACCGTTTGGTATGCAAGCTATTAAACTAGGTGCCCTGATGCTGTGGCCATTTGGCAGCAGGGTGGATTTAGAGCCTGGTCAACCAGGATGTTTAAGTACAATCATGAACATTTTGTGGCTTATTGCTGGTTTACCCATTTGTTTAACTCATTTGTTTTTTGGCTTGTTGCTATGCATCACCATAATTGGTATACCTTTTGGTTTACAGCATTTCAAATTTGCCGGAATAGCACTTACACCTTTTGGAAGAACAGTTGTTAGCGACATTTAAAGTGGCTGAATCTTTCTACAAAGTTGAGTGAGAAGTGAGATTTGAAAATTTAAGATTGAACAGATAAAAAAATATTTATTTGTTTTGTTAAAATCAGAATTTGATGTACATTTGCAACGTTTTAGTTCTACATTATTTTAGGGGCGTAGCTCAGATGGTTTAGAGCGTTGCAGTCACATTGCAAAGGTCATCGGTTCGAGCCCGATCGTCCCTACAGTAAAGAGGCAGGTAACCCTGTCTCTTTACTGTTATCAAAAGGAGATCTCCATACGCTTGACTTTGGTAGTATAGATTTCGTTGAATCATTTCCATTGACATAATTATGCAAAACAAAAAGGAGAAACAACAAAAGCATGCTTTCACGTTTCTCCCTTTAGCTTGGTGATTCCGGCGGGATTCAAACCCACAACCTTTTGATCCGTAGTCAAATGCTCTATTCAGTTGAGCTACGGAACCAATCCGTAGTTAAACATATTAAGAAGTGATTCCGGCGGGATTCAAACCCACAACCTTTTGATCCGTAGTCAAATGCTCTATTCAGTTGAGCTACGGAACCAATCCGTTTTTGTTTAACGGCTGCAAATTTACATACTTTTTTTGAATTAGCAATGCTTATTTGCAGTTTTTTTTCAATATAATTTTATTTTGCCTTTATAAACAACCTCCCCTAGAATCAGGTAGGGGAGGAGTTAAGAATATTACTTCATCAATTCTATGCTACGCTTGATAAAGTTGCTCAGAGCTTCGCCCTTCAACAAGCCATTTTGTAAGAGTGCTAAATCAATAAGTTGCTTCACCTGCTGGTTTTTACCAGCATAATCAGCATATACAGCATCTTTTTGCTTTTTCAACTCATTCCACTGTTTGTCGAGGTCATTAACCTTATCCTTATCAGCTTGAGGAATTTCTTCGTCTTTCTTGTCCTTTTGCTGTTCTTTCAGCTCATTTCGCTGTTTATTTACTTCGTCTATTTGTTGCTGAATAGGTTGAATTGAAGGCTGACAATTAACTTCCTCGTCACTGATGATATTCTTTACCAATTTGTGGTCGCTGTTTAAAACCACATTATACATATCAGGCATATCACCGTAAAAACTCATACCAGTTTGTATGTTAGCCATTTCTTTCATACGACGCATGTATTCACTTTGCGTAATGATAACCGGAATATTGCTTTCACCCATTGCCTGTGTCATTACCTCAAACTCTGTTTTTGGTAACTTTGGCATTTGATTTCTGAAGATAGCATTGATGGCTTCCATCTCACTACCATTCAAAGAGCTGGCTTTCTTTTCTTCTTTTATAATTAAATTATCAATTACATCACTATCAACACGTGTAAATCGGCACTTCTCCAATTTTTGCTCCAACATACTTACTACAGCAATATCCAGCTGACCATCCATCAGTAACACGTTATATCCTTTGCTGGTTGCAGCTTCAATAAAGCTATACTGTTCGTCTTTGTTGTTAGCATACAAATAAATAAGATTGCCGTCTTTATCTGTTTGATTATCCTTGATCAGTGTTTTATATTCTTCAAAAGTGTAGCTCTTGCCGTCGGTATCTGTAAATAAGGCAAAATCTTTTGCACGATCGTAAAAATCTTCTTGCGTCAACATGCCATAATCTATAAAGATCTTCAGGTCGTTCCACTTTTCCTCAAACTGTTTGCGATCTTTCTTGAAAATATCTTGTAAACGATCAGAAACCTTTTTAGTAATATAAGTAGATATTTTCTTCACATTTTTGTCACTCTGTAAATAAGAACGTGACACGTTCAGCGGTATATCAGGTGAATCAAGTACTCCATGCAACAAAGTCAGGAAGTCGGGCACAATGCCTTCAACAGAATCAGTTACATATACTTGATTGCAATACAGCTGAATTTTGTTCTTGTTTAACTCAACATTGCTCTTTACTTTAGGGAAGTACAAAATACCAGTAAGATTAAACGGATAATCTACATTCAAGTGAATCCAGAACAATGGTTCATCAGACATTGGGTAGAGTGCAGAATAGAAATTCTTATAATCTTCTTCCTTTAAATCTGATGGAGTGCGTGTCCACAACGGATCAGTATCGTTTATGATATTGTTCTCATTGGTTTCCACTTGTTTGCCATCTTTCCATTCTTTCTTTTTGCCAAAGGCTACGGGAATCGGCAAGAAGCGGCAGTACTTTTTCAACAAACCCTCAATACGGCTTTCTTCCAAAAATTCCTTACAATCATCGTCAATATAAAGAACTATATCAGTGCCACGGCCATACTTCTCGGTTTCTTCTAGCGTAAACTCAGGACTACCATCGCATGTCCATTTCACAGCTTTAGCCCCTTCCTTACATGATTTAGTGATAATCTCTACCTTCTTGGCCACCATGAATGCAGAGTAGAAACCCAGACCAAAATGACCAATAATAGCGTTGGCATCGTTCTTATATTTCTCTAGGAAGTCATTAGCACCAGAGAAAGCTATTTGATTAATATACTTGTCAATTTCTTCAGCCGTCATACCGATACCACGGTCTGAAACAGTAATGGTCTTCTTATCAAGCTTAACTTCTACAGTCAAATCACCTAGCTCACCTTTAAAATCTCCCATAGAAGCCTGGGTTTTTAATTTCTGAGTTGCGTCAACTGCATTAGACACTAGTTCGCGTAGGAAAATCTCATTCTCGCTATACAAAAATTTTTTGATAACGGGGAAAATGTTCTCGGTGGTTACACCAATATTACCTTTTTGCATATCTATTAATGTTTTAAATTTTCAAATCTATCTATGTTGGACAAAAAAAATGCCAGCCGTTACCGACTGACATTTTGGCAAAGCTTATATCGTGAGAACAAATTATCAGCGATGAAATGTTAGCTTGTCAGTTTGCTTATCATATTGCACAGTAATCGTTGCCCCCTCGAGGATGTTCTCATTAACAATCAGCTCTGATAGCTCATCCTCCAAATAGTTCTGGATAGCCCGTTTCAATGGTCGAGCGCCAAACTGTACATCGTAGCCATGCTTACCTAAGTATTGCTTTACTTCATCATCTATAACTAATTTATATCCAATGCTTTCTATGCGCTTATAAAGTATGGACAATTCCAGATCAACAATCTGCATAATTGCCTCTTGCGACAGCTGATCAAAGGTTATAATTTCGTCAATACGATTCAAAAACTCTGGTGCAAATTGTTTATTTAATGCTTTTTGAATCACACTGCGTGAATATTCTTTATCAGTAGCACGCTGATTGGCATTAAAACCTATGCCTCCACCAAATTCTTTCAATTGTCGAGTACCAATGTTAGAGGTCATAATAACCACGGTATTTTTGAAATCTACTGTCCTGCCAAAACTGTCAGTCAGTCTGCCTTCATCAAGCAATTGGAGCAGTATGTTAAATACTTTTGGATGAGCTTTCTCAATCTCGTCAAGCAAGACAATAGAGTAGGGCTTGCGACGCACCTTCTCAGTAAGCTGGCCGCCTTCCTCATAACCCACATAACCCGGAGGTGCTCCAATCATTCTAGACGCATTGAATTCATTAGTATATTCACTCATATCTATACGGATTAGAGCATCTGTAGAGCCAAACATAAATTGAGCTAATTGTTGAGCCAAATAGGTTTTGCCCACACCTGTAGGACCTAAAAACAAAAACGTACCAATTGGGTGGTTAGGGTCTTTAAGGCCAATACGACTACGTAAGATGGCCTTGCTTAATTTATCGATAGCGTTATCTTGTGCAATCACGTGACGTTTCAATTCCTCCTTCATACCTGCCAAGCGCATACCTTCTGTCTGTGCCAATTTTTGTACGGGTATGCCCGACATCATCGAAACCACATCTGCAATTGTATCAGCGTCAATTACTTTTCGATTATTTTTTATTTTTTTATCCCACTCAGCCTTCATCGCATCTAATTCAACCGATAAATCTTTTACTTTGTCTCGATAGCTGGCGGCTAGTTCGTAATTTTGCTCTTTTACAGCCTCTGATTTTTGTTCTATGGCCTTATTAATTTCCTGTTCTTTTTCTTCAATTTCGTGAGGCACGCTAATGTTACCCAAATGCACACGTGAACCTGCTTCGTCAAGCGCATCTATAGCTTTGTCAGGGAATTGTCGGTCGGTTATATATCGCTCAGTCAATTTCACACAAGCTACAAGAGCATCATCGGTATAAATTACATTATGATGGTCCTCATATTTTGTTTTGATATTCTGTAAAATTTTAAGCGTTTCATCAGGAGTTGATGGCTCCACCATAATCTTTTGGAATCGGCGATCCAAAGCTCCATCTTTCTCAATAGTTTTCTTAAACTCATCTATTGTAGTTGCACCAATGCACTGAATATCACCTTTAGCAAGTGCTGGCTTCAAAATATTGGCAGCATCCATAGAGCCAGAAGCAGCACCGGCACCAATTATTGTGTGTATCTCGTCAATAAAAAGTATGATATCAGGATTATTCTGCAATTCTTTCATAATTGCTTGCAGACGCTCCTCAAATTGACCGCGATATTTAGTACCAGCTACCACACCAGCCATATCAAGCATCACCACACGTTTATTAAACAACATGCGAGAAACCTTTTTCTGTACAATACTCATAGCTAACCCCTCGACGATAGCCGATTTACCTACACCTGGCTCACCAATCAAAATGGGATTATTCTTTTTACGACGACTAAGAATTTGCGAAACACGCTCAATTTCCTTTTCACGACCTACTACAGGGTCAAGGTTTCCTTCACTGGCAGCTTTGGTAATATCAGTACCAAACTTGTCAAGAGCAGGAGTATCTTTCTTTGTGTGGGGTGTAGAGGTGGTTTTAGATACATTGTGCTGACTACCATCTTGTTTATCCGATGGGATGAAGTCTCCACTTTCCTCCTCTTCATCATCCAAGTCATCATCTTCTGTATATCCCATACTGTCTTGAGTATCGGCTTGTTTTTTCTGTATTAAAGCAAGAGTGTTACGGTAGTCCAATCCACAGTCATTCAATGTATTGGCAGCATCACTGTCATTATCTTTTAGGATAGCCAATAACAAGTGCTCTGTATCCACGATTTCGTTTTTCAACAGTCGTGCCTCGAGCAAGCTGATACGGATAATGCGACCTGCTTCAGTATTGAGAGGCACATCTCTTAATAGAGGCAAATCGGCTATAGCACTAAGTTTCAGCGTATCCTCCAGATGAATTTTCAACTCTAATAAATCAACGTTCTGAATTTTGAGTAGTTCTATCGCTTTTCCGTCACCTTCACGCAAGATACCTAACAACAAGTGCTCAGGCGTAATAAAACTGCTCCTAAGTCTGTTAGCTTCTTCTTTGCTGAAGTTAATAATGTTTGTTACCTTGTCTGAAAATCTATTTTCCATTCAAAAACTCCATTTGGTTAATTATAAAATAATCCTATGCAAAGATACGAAATTGTTTCATATCTCTAAATGAATGTAACAAATAATGTGCCAAATATTTTTTTTGCCCCAAAACCTTTCGTATGTCACAGAAAAGTAGTAATTTTACACGGTTTTTTTTATGAAACTCAATTTTGGCAAAATTTTATTAAATATAAATGATTAATCAAGACAGAATTATAAAAGTAAATATCGAGGAAGAAATGAAGTCATCCTATATAGACTATTCAATGTCTGTTATTGTGGCTCGTGCCCTTCCTGATGTAAGAGATGGTTTTAAACCTGTTCATCGCAGAATACTTTTTGGCATGAAGCAGGTTGGTAACACTTCCGACAAAGCTTATAAAAAATGCGCACGTGTAGTAGGTGAGGTACTAGGTAAATATCACCCACATGGCGACTCGTCAGTATATGGCGCTTTGGTTCGCATGGCCCAACCATGGGCATTGAGATATATGCTGGTAGATGGTCAAGGTAATTTTGGCTCTGTTGATGGCGACGGACCTGCAGCTATGCGATATACAGAATGTCGTCTTCGCAAAATTGGGGAAGAGATGATGCAAGATCTCGACAAGGATACCGTTGACATGCAGCCAAACTTTGATAACGAAGAGTTTGAACCCACAGTTTTACCTACTCGCATTCCTAACCTATTGGTGAATGGTGCCTCTGGTATTGCTGTAGGTATGGCTACTAATATGCCTACCCACAATTTGAGCGAAGTAATTGACGCTTGCGTGGCATATGTTGACAACCAGGAAATTACTACTGAAGAACTCATGCAGTTTGTAAAAGGTCCCGACTTCCCAACTGGTGGCATTATTTTAGGGACTAGTGGCATACGTGAGTCTTACGAAACAGGCAAAGGACGCATTGTAGTTCGCGGTAAAGCTGAAATAGAAGATAGTGGCACCCACGAAAAAATCGTCATCAGCGAAATTCCTTATGGAGTTAACAAAGCCGACCTCATTAAATATATTGCTGATTTGGCTAACGAAAAGAAGATTGAAGGCATAGCTAATGCCAACGATGAGAGCGACCGAGAAGGTATGCGAATCGTAATAGATGTTAAAAGAGATGCCAATTCACGTGTATTGTTAAATAAATTATACAAGCTGACGCAGTTGCAAACATCCTTCAGCGTTAATAATGTAGCATTGGTACATGGACGACCTCGTCTGTTGACCCTGCGTGACATGATAAAATATTTCATCGATCATCGTCATGAAGTGGTAATACGCCGTACCAAGTACGATTTGGCTAAAGCTCAAGAGAGAGCACATATACTCGAGGGTTTGATTATTGCCAGCGACAATATTGACGAGGTGGTGCATATTATACGAGCAGCTAAGTCTCCAGCCGATGCTATTGAAGGTCTGATGCAGCGTTTTGAGCTCGATGAGATACAGGCAAAAGCCATTGTGGAAATGCGTTTACGTCAGCTTACCGGACTAATGCAAGACCAGCTGCATGCCGAATATGAAGAAATTGAAAAGAAAATAGCGTTCTATGAATTGATTCTTTCTGATGAGGAAGTTTGCCGTAAGGTCATCAAGGATGAGCTCATAGAGGTGAAAGATAAATATGGTGATGAGCGTAAGACGGAAATCAGCATGATAGATGGTGATATCAATCCTGAAGACTATTATCCTGATGACGAAGTAGTGATTACGATTTCACACCTGGGTTACATTAAATGCACTCCGTTGGCTGAGTTCCGTACCCAGAACCGTGGTGGTGTAGGGTCAAAGGGTTCAAATACGCGCAATGAGGATTTTGTTGAGCATATTTATCCTGCAACAATGCATAACACTATGATGTTCTTTACTCAGAAGGGTAAATGCTATTGGCTAAAGGTTTATCAGATTCCTAATGAAAGCAAAACTTCAAAAGGTCGTGCCATTCAGAATCTGTTGAACATTGACCCCGATGATAAGGTTACGGCATACTTGCGTGTTAAGAACCTTGACGACAAAGAATTTAACGAAAGACATTATATAGTATTCTGTACTAAAAATGGAACGGTTAAGAAGACTTGTCTTACCGAATACTCACGTCCAAGGCAGAATGGTGTAAATGCCATTAATATCGTAGAAGGCGACAAGGTTATTGAGGTTCGACTTACCGATGGAGATAATGAAATTATCATGGCCAACAAGAATGGTCGTGCCATCCGCTTCAACGAAACGTTGATTCGTCCTATGGGCCGTACAGCTACAGGTGTTCGTGGTATGACACTCGATGATGATGGGCAAGATGAAATAGTTGGCATGGTTTGTGTAAAGGATTCTGAAAACGAAACCATCATGGTGGTTTCAGAACAGGGTTTTGGCAAACGTTCAGACATTGAAGACTATCGAAAGACCAATCGTGGTGCAAAGGGTGTAAAGACACTTAACATTACTGATAAAACTGGTAAATTGGTAGCTATCAAAACAGTGACTGAAGAGAACGACTTGATGATCATTAATAAGTCGGGCATCACAATACGCTTGAAGGTGGCTGAGGTTAGGATAATGGGTCGTGCTACTCAAGGCGTTAAACTCATTAACCTTGAAAAACGCAACGACGAGATTGGCTCGGTTTGCAAGGTCATGACAACATCAGATGAAGAAGATTTAACGGATGGCGTTAATGAAAATGATAACCAGTCGGATGGCCCAGTTACTGAGTCGCAGACTGATACAGATAATGTGAAAGAATGAAAAGTAATAATTAATTAAAAAATTTTTATCTATTATGAAGAAGTTATTTTTATCAATGGCTTTAGTTTTGGTAGCAGGTGGTGCTTTCGCACAGATGGATGCCATTAAGGAAGCTACTAAAGCTGGTAAGAAGGGTGATTTTGCAACTGCAGAATCATTGATTCAGCAAGCTCTGGACAATTCAGAGACTGCCAATTTGGCTGACACATGGTATGCTGCTGGTCAGATCCAGCAGATGAAGAGTGCAAAGCAACTGGAGAATCAGGTAAAGCGTCAGAATTTCGATGAGTCTGCAATGCAAGCTGCTGCACTGCAAATGGTGAAATATTTCCTGAAAGCAGATGAGTTGAAAGATGCTAAAGGCAAGGAACATAGTTTCCAGTCTAAGATGTCTTCTGCTATTAAGACTGATATGGGTAACCTAGTTAATGGTGGTATTGCTGCTTTCAATGCTGGAGAAGAAGGTTCTGATTTAAAGGCTCTTGATTTCTTCGGTACTTATGTTGACTTGGCAAAGGCTCCTATGTTTGCAAAAGACAACTTAGCTGCTGATCCTCAAATGGCTACTATCGCTTACTATGCTGCTTTGGCAGGTATTCGTGCAGAGAACTACCCTGCTGTTGAGAAGTATGCTCCTCTTGGCCAAAATGATCCTGAGAATGGACAGAACGCTACAGAGTTTTTGATTGAGGCATTAAAGAAGCAGAACAAGACAGACCAGATGCTGGATGTTCTAAAGGTTGCTCTTGATAAGTTCCCAAGCAATCAGTCTTTCTTCGCTAACATGATTGACTATTACACTTCTACCGAGAAGTATGACGAAGCTCATGCATTCGCTGATCAGCAGATTGCTAAGGATCCAACTAACTTCTTCTTTAACTACGTGAAGGGTTTCTTGTATTCACAGCAAAAGAATGATGACAAAGCAATTGAGCAATACGAACAGGCTATACAGAAGAACCCTGAGTATGCACAGGCTTATGGCGAACTAGGTAAGTCATACGTTTTGAAGGCACAGGACTTCTCTGAGACTGCATCTTCTAATCCTAACGATCCTAAGTTTGCTGATGACGCAAAGAAACTTCGTAGTTTCTACGAAAAGGCTATGCCATATTATGAGAAAGCACGTCAGCTGGCTCCAGATAACACTTCTTTGTGGAAGCAAGGTTTGAGCAGTGTTTACTATAACCTCCAGATGAATGACAAGTACGAGGAAGTTATGAAGGCATATTAAGTCAAATTCCGCTTCGAAGCGGTGATTTAACTAAATAAACTTAAGGGAACCCCAGGAGCGATAAACTTTTGGGGTTCCTTATTAAAAACCGCACTACACCTTATTAATTATATGGTACGCAAAACAGTTATATTCTTTATCATGCTGCTCTTCCCAATGAGCTATGCATTTTCACAAACCGATGTTTTAAAGCAGGCCAAAGCTACACTTAAAAATGGTGATTTAAAAGAACTCCAGAAAATGGTGGATAAAATCATCATTGATCCAACCACCAAAGACTTGGCAGAAACATGGAATGTAGCAGGTAAGGTGGAACAAAGAAAATCAGCACAGCAGATGGAAAATGCTTATCTGCGCAAGCCTTATGACACACTTACAATATATAATAGCGTACTAAATATGTGTCAATATTTCTTACGTTGCGACTCATTGGCACAACTCAACAAAAAATCTGGGAAAATAAACAAATACCGCAAAGACAATCAACGTGCTATTTTAGCAGACAAAGGCAACCTATTTTATGGAGGTGTCTATTATTACAATCGTGCTTCCGATACTGATACAGTAAAATTGATCCGTGCACGCGACTTTTTTAATACATACGTAGATGTTACCCTGAGTGACATGTTTGCATCAGATAATTTGCTACCCCGAGACTCTGTGTTTTCACAAGTTGCGTACTACGGGGTATTAGCGGCGATGAAAATTGGTGATTATGCCAGCGTATTGAAATATGCCCCTTATGCTGAAAACGATAACACAGTAGGGCAGTATGCAATGGAATTCCTAGCGCAAGCACAAAAAAAGACGGGCAATACTTCTGAATGGCTCAAAACGCTGCAACGCGGTATTGAGAAACATCCTCAGGACGATTATTTCTTCGCTAACCTCATAGATTATTACTCAAACGAAGATAGTTTCGACGAAGCCCTTGAGATAGCTAACAGCATGCTGTCCAAAGATCCAGACAATTTTTACTATTTGTTCATTAAAGGTTTTCTTTACCATAGAATGAAACTATACAATGATGCCTTAACTTTCTACAAACGATCTATTGATGCCAATCCCAATTATGCAGAGGCTTATAGCAATGTAGGATTAGTGTATTGCTTACAAGCTCAAGATTTTTCGACGCAGGTAACTACAGATATTAAAGATCCACGTTATACAGCTGACCAGGATGAACTCAAATCATATTACCAAAAAGCCTTGCCTTATTATGAGAAAGCTCGTGAGCTGAAACCTAACGTTCGCTCTCTTTGGGTCAACGGCCTTCATCGTGTATATTATAATCTTAACATGGGCGATAAGTTTAGCGAAATTGATGCTCTTATCAGTCATTAAATTAGTGCATTATATATTAGTAATTAAAAACACAACAGACTAACTGGCCTTTTTTTATCTTTAATAGCCGTTAATTATGTTAGTAGTAAAGATCGGTTTACTAGTAGTAAAATGTCAGTTTACCAGTAGTAACACCTGCATGAACTACAACAAAGCATAAATCTGCTACAGTTGCTACAGTTTATTTGCATTAATCTCTATACTTAAAATGCCTTTATATTTATATATGTAAATATAAAATATCTTTTTGAATCTTGAAATAGGGGGGATTCTAACTGTAGCAACTGTAGCAATTGTAGCAATTGTAGCACTCTTTTTGTCTTTCCCTAGTTTCATAGGCATTTTCTTGAAAATGTTTACCAAACTAATTACATTTGTATTTTTTGCATAAATAAAACTAGTTATGAACTATATTTGGCAATATAATTCTCCACTTGGAGGTATGACGATGACCAGCGATGGTAGCGCACTAACCGGATTGTGGTATAATAATCAACCATCATTTAGAGCTGCATTGGGTCAACAACCCATAAAAATTGAGCTACCAGTATTCGTCAAGACACAGCAATGGCTTGATATATACTTTAGTGGAATGCAACCTGATTTTTTACCTCTTTTGAAGATGCAGGGCACTCCTTTTCAGCAAAAAGTTTGGAAAGTTTTATTGACCATACCTTATGGTCAGACAACCACGTATGGAGCCATAGCGAGAATTATAAACAACAAATCTGCGCAAGCAGTAGGAGGTGCCATAAGGCGCAACCCCATTGGAATTATTGTACCTTGCCACAGGGTAATAGGGACAAATGGTAGTTTAACTGGTTATGCAGGTGGGTTAGATAAGAAAGTATGGTTGCTGAAACTAGAAGGTATAAGACCAAAGGTCTAAGGAAAGGTATGCAATAGTTCAAAATGGTTCAAGTTGTTGCTTTTAATAATACTTTCTGCATGTGCCACAAACTATGATCGAAGAGAGTGGTGCGATTGATACGCTTGAAACCTAGCGAATGGTATAACTCTTCAGCTTGAGGATTGCTTACATCAACCAACAGCCCTACATGCTGATGTCCCTTGATTGAAGCATTCTCACAAAAAGCTAAAATGAGTTGTTTAGCAACACCTTGATGCCTGAAAGCGGGGAAAACGGCAAGAGTATCAAGATAGAACTCACCAGCCTGAGTCTCATCTGTTATTTGAAGCATAGTGCCCGTTTGCTGATGAATATAGGATAGGGTAGGTTGCTTTAACTGCTGCAGCATAGCACCATCATAGCCCACGATAGCTCCTGCTGCTACTCCATTTACATAGGCAATTAATGCATTGCGATAGCTATACTGTGAAACATTCATGCCAGCCAATGCCTCTATAATAGTTTTTCCGCTCTTGCCACAATACTTGTACATCATGTCATCACCAAAAGCAAGACTTACTGCTTGGGCTATAGTTTTAGCATCATCTCTACCTGCCTGTTTAATTATTAGCTCCATATCTTAACGATTAGCTCTATCTTTTGCAATAAAAAAACAAGGGTGTGGATTTTTTCCTCACCCTTGTTTAAATATTTTTAATTCAAACCTCGGTTCTCAAGCAATCCATCAATCTTAGGATCACGACCTCGGAAATTGCGATACATGGTCATGCCGTCGTCAATGCCTCCAGGAGCAAGGATGTTGTCGCGGAAACGTTGAGCAATTTCGCTATCGAGAATATTGCCAGCCTCCTTGTATGCCTGGAACGCATCGCATTCATATACCTCGGCCCACAAGTAGCTATAGTAGCCGGCAGTATAGCCACCACCCATGGTGTGCGAGAAGTTAGTAACACGATAGCGAGGCAAAATCTGACTAGGGATGCCACGTTCCTTTAATTTCTGCTCTTCAAAATCCATGACATTAAAGTTAGCAGGAATCTCAGTCAGAGTATGCATATCCATATCAACTAATGAAGCAGCAACCAATTCTACTGTTTCGAAACCTTGACCATATTTCTGGCTATCTTGAATTTTCTTTACCAACTCCATTGGAATAACTTCGCCTGTCTGATAATGCTTTGCATATACATTCAGAATCTCTGGCTCCAAAGCCCAGTGCTCGTTGATTTGTGATGGAACTTCAACGAAATCGCGTTCTACACCACCTGCACCACGGTATTGTGTGTTACGCATGAATGAATGCAAAGCGTGGCCAAACTCGTGGAACTCTGTTGTGATGTTGGTAATATTCTGTAAAGCTGGAGCATTGTTACTTGCAGGAGTAAGGCTAGCACAATTTACTACAATAGGAATGATACGTTTGCCATCCTTGTAATAAGTGCCTCGGAAACTAGTGCACCATGCGCCTGCGCCCTTGCCATCACGAGGGAAATAGTCGCTATAGAATAAAGCCAGCATTGAGCCATCCTTGTCACGAACCTCGAAAACCTTTGTATCATCTTGGTACTTTGGTAAATCAGTCCTTTCGGTAAAGGTAAGGCCATAGAGTTTGTTAGCAACATAGAAAATGCCTTGCTGTACATTATAAACTTCTAAGTAAGGACGTACAGCACTGTCGTCGATATCAAACTTTGCTTTTTTTGCTTTTTCAAGATAATAAACATAATCCCATGCTTCTGGTTCGAAGTTTTTACCATCTTTCTTAATCTCAGCACGGATGTCAGCCAATTCTTCTTTTGCTTTTTTTACTGCAGGTTCCCAAATTTGATTGAGCAAGTTATAAACATTTTCACTATTCTTGGCCATACGATCGTCCAATGCATAGGAAGCATAATCTTTGAAGCCCATAAGCTTAGCCTTCTGCAGACGCAAGTTTAGCAATTTTACGGATATCTCATTGTTGTCCCACTCGTTACCTTGGTTACCACGATTAAAATAGGCTTCATATACCTTTTTTCTCAAATCGCGGTTATTACAAAAGTAAATAACTGGGTTACAGCTTGCACGTTGCATATTAAACATCCATTTGCCTTCCTGTCCGTTTGCCTTAGCCATAGCAGCAGCACGGTCGATATTTTCCTGAGAAAGCCCGTCAAGGTCTTCCAACTTATCAACAGTAACAAATGTGTTGTTAGTCTCGTGCAAAAGGTTTTGCTCAAATTGCAGTTGCAACAAAGATATTTCTTTGTTCAGATCAGCCAATTTCTGCTTATCACCTTCACTGAGCAAAGCGCCATTACGAACAAAGCGTTTATAGTTATTATCAATGATCTTCAGTTGCTCTTTGGTATAATTCATTGACGACTGATTGTCGTGAATTTGCTTTATACGCTGGAACAGTTTGTCATTCATGTAAATGAGAGAGCTCATTTCAGAACTTAGTGGAGCGATTTCTTTCTCTAGGTCACGATACTCCTGAGAAGAGTTGCTGCTTGACAAAGGTCCAAAAACACTACTCACCCTAGTAAGCAACTCGCCCGCATTTTCCATGGCCAGAATCGTGTTTTCGAAAGTAGGTGCTTCAGAACTTTCAGCAATTGCCTGAATTTCTTTCTTTTGCTCTTCATAACCCTTGAGCAGCGCTTCGCGAATATGCTCAGTTGTAATTGCACTAAAAGGTGGAATTTCATACTCTGTACCATACTTTTCAGCGAAGAAAGGATTGGTAGAAGTCTTCTCACTAGAACATCCAGCTAGCATAAAAGCTACGACGGATGCCATTAAAATTTGTTTCTTCATTTTAAATTGATCATTAAGCATTATAATTACTAGAATTTCAGTTTCAAAATTAACAAAGTGCTTTTTTATGTGCAAATAATTTCGAATAATTCGTTCAAAAAGACTAAATTTGCATTAAAGAATCTGTAAAACTAATGGCATTTCAATAATGTGCATTGCTGTTTTACACTAAAATTAAATAAATGACAGAACAAGAACAGATATTATCACTTCGAGAGCAACTGCATAAGCATAATTATAATTACTATGTACTGAACGCTCCGGCAATAAGCGACAAAGAATTTGATGACATGATGCATCTGCTGCAGGAACTCGAACAAAAGCATCCAGAGATGACAGATGCCAATTCGCCTACAATGCGGGTAGGCAGTGATTTGAGTAAGGATTTTAAGCAGGTACAACATCGCTATCCAATGCTTTCCTTAGGCAATACTTATTCGGAAAGTGAGCTGACCGATTTTTATAACCGAGTGAAGGAGTTATTGGGCAATGAGGAATTTGAAATTTGCTGCGAATTAAAATTTGACGGTACTTCAATTTCACTGATATATGAGAATGGCAAACTTGTGCAAGCCGTTACTCGAGGCGACGGAGAGAAAGGTGATGATGTGACAGATAATGTAAAGACCATTAAAACAATTCCATTGGTGTTGCATGGTGACTATCCACAGAGTTTTGAGATAAGAGGAGAAATACTTATGCCATGGGAAGTGTTTGAAGAACTTAACAAAGAACGTGAAGCAAAGGAAGAACCGTTGTTTGCCAATCCGCGTAATGCTGCTTCGGGCACGTTGAAATTACAAAATTCAACGATAGTTGCAAGTAGAAAATTAGATGCTTACTTGTACTATCTATTAGGTGATCAGGTGCCATGTGAAGGGCATTATGAAAATATGCAGAAAGCAGCATCATGGGGCTTTAAAATATCGGAACACATGCGCAAAGCAAAGAACTTGCAAGATGTATTTGATTATATAAAGTACTGGGATGTAGAGCGCAAGAATTTGCCAGTAGCTACTGATGGCATTGTTCTAAAGGTAAATAGTCTGCGCCAACAACGACATTTAGGCTTTACTGCTAAATCACCACGATGGGCCATAGCGTATAAATTTCAGGCAGAAAAGGCACTGACCCGACTTAATCAAGTAACATTTCAGGTGGGCAGAACAGGTGTAATAACACCTGTAGCCAACTTGGAGCCCGTACAATTATCTGGTACAGTTGTAAAGCGTGCGTCTCTTCATAATGCTGATATCATTGAGGGATTGGATTTGCACATCGGTGATATGGTTTATGTCGAGAAAGGTGGGGAAATTATCCCTAAGATTACTGGCGTTGATACTGATTCACGTGGCTTTATGTTAGGGGATAAAGTGAGATTTATTGCTCGCTGCCCTGAATGTGGTACTCCGCTGGTTAGGTTTGAAGGCGAAGCAGCCCATTACTGCCCAAATGATGCAGGATGCCCACCTCAGATAAAAGGCAAAATTGAGCATTTTATCAGCAGAAAGGCAATGGCTATTGACGGTTTAGGCCCAGAAACGGTTGATTTGTTCTATCAAATAGGTTTAGTGCATAATGTAGCTGATCTTTATTCTTTAAAAGCTATAGACATAAGGGGGTTAGACCGTATGGGAGATAAGTCGGCAGTCAAGATTATTAGAGGAATAGCTGATAGCAAACAAGTGCCTTTTGAACGAGTATTGTTTGCTATAGGAATTAGATTTGTTGGTGAAACTGCAGCAAAAAAGTTAGCAAAAGCTTTTGGTAATATTGAAGCTCTGGGAAATGCTACAAAAGAGCAGTTGATGGAAGTAGATGAAATTGGGGAAAAAATAGCTCAAAGTGTTGTGACCTTCTTTGCTTTACCTGCTAACCGCACATTAATAAATCGGCTCAAAGAGGCTGGCTTGCAAATGGAAAAACAAGCTGAGGAAGAAGTAATACACAGTAATAAATTAGCAGGACTATTAATTGTAATAAGTGGCTTGTTTAGACATCACTCACGCGAAGAATATAAAGACATGATTGAAAAACACGGTGGTAAAAATGTGGGTAGTATTTCATCGAGAACCAGCTTCGTACTGGCTGGAGAAAACATGGGTCCTGCAAAATTGGAGAAAGCACAGAAATTGGGCATAAAAATTATAAATGAAGACGATTTTCTGCAAATGTTGTTATAATTTGCAAATCTATTACTATCTTTGCAGCAGAATTTTGAATTAAACATGTTTTTATGATACAAACGACATTAAGAGGGCTGGGCGTTGCTTTGATAACCCCTTTCAAACAGGATGAAAGCGTTGACTATACTGCCTTATTACGTATGGTAGATTATTTGATGCTGAATAATGTTGATTTCCTCTGTGTGCTTGGAACGACGGCTGAAACGCCTACATTGACAGACTACGAAAAAGAAAAGGTAAAAGAGACTGTTATTGAAAGGGTAAACGGGAGAGTGCCAATCTTATTGGGTGTAGGAGGCAACAATACACGTGGGGTTACCGACGCTTTAAGAAACGGCAATTTTAACGGTGTTGATGCTATCCTTTCGGTGGTTCCTTACTACAATAAACCTTCGCAAGAAGGTATATATCAGCATTATAAAGCCATTTCTGAATCAACCAATCTGCCTTTAGTATTATATAATGTACCAGGAAGGACGGGCATGAACATGACGGCTGAAACCACTTTACGTATAGCGTATGACTTCAAGAATGTTATTGCTGTTAAGGAGGCTTCGGGGAATATGACACAGATTGATGATATTATCAAAAACCGTCCAGAAGGATTCAATGTGATTTCTGGTGATGATGGCATTACATATCCGTTAATTACTATGGGAGCTGTAGGTGTTATTTCAGTGATTGGAAATGCCTTCCCACGTGAGTTTGGCCGTATGACAAGATTAGCACTTCAAGGGGATTATTCCAATGCGTTGACCATTCATCACAAGTTTACAGAATTGTTTAAATTGCTATTTGTGGATGGAAATCCTGCTGGTGTTAAAGCGATGTTACATGCAATGGGCATGATTGAGAATAAACTTCGATTACCGCTTGTGCCAACTCGGATTACCACATTTGAAGCAATGAGAAAGATACTGAATGAATTAAACATAAAATGCTGAAATTAATAAAAAATCTTTCTTGCAAATCTTTTTGTTTAGATATATTAGAGTAGAAAAAGAAAGAGAGGTTGGAAAACAACCTCTCTTATTCTTTATGTAGAAAGCAAATTAATAAGTCATGACAGGGGGCAATTCCTTTGCCTGGTTTACCATCTTAATAATTTCCTTTACTACTGGAACACGATTAACGATATGCTTTTGCTCGTTAATCTCAAACACTTTAGCAGCTAAGTTCTGGGGAACACGATTCCTCAACTCTTTTACTGTATCCACTCCAGCAGCTTCCAACAATTCTGAAAATTGAGGACCAATACCCTTGATACGCATCAAGTCTGCATGGTTAGCCCACTTTAGTATTAATCCATCAGCAATTCCAGTCTCTCCTGCCAATGCTTTACGGCCAGCAGGAGTAGCACACTTCTCCAACAATTCTTCGGGTTTTGTGATGCCAGCAGCAATCAGTTTTTCAGCATAAACAGCACCAACACCCTCAATGTCAATAATTTTGTAAGCCATAACAGAAACAATTATAGGTTAATAGTATATAATATAGTCGCTTCAAATATAAGGCATTTTTTTATTATAAAAAAATATTATTGCATATATTTTTCTATTTTAACTCAAAAATTGAAATATTTCTGAATTGTAAAGGACCTCCTTCACTTTGTAAGGCAATAAACCCATGATCGAACTCACCATCAGCCTCATTTTGTACAACACCATTAATTTTAAAAGTCATATGTTTACCAATGCACTCGATATCGGCTTCGTTCCATTCACCTATTGGCTTCTCAGATGGTTTAGTCATTCGTGGTTTTATGCTAAACTCCCCATTTTGATTAGCTCCTTCTATCTTATAACCACCCAAACCAACAACCATTCCTGCATTGCCATCTGCCAACTGACACTCGGCACCAGATGGCCATACTTTATCTCCAGGCTGAACGCGCTGGAAAATACCACTGTTTTTTGTAGCTTTTTCATCAACCCAACGCCATTCAACATGCAGGCGATAGTTACCATACTGACGATTAGTACGCATATAACCGAAAGGGTTACCCAATACATTGATTATACCGTCTTTTGCAGTAAATACCTCTTCAGCTTTTACGTCACTTGCAGGATCGGTAAATAGTGTCCAGCCGTTAAGATTACGACCATTAAACAAAGCTATTTCTGTAGGGATAATTTCTGAGACAGGAACACCTGTTGCAGGTTTGATTTCTTTCACCCATACATTTCGGAACTCAAGAGGACCACCTTCGCTTTGCAGGGCGATAAAACCTTCTGAAAGATCTGTTTCTGCATTATTAACTACCTTGCCGTTCAAGGTAACAGTAATTTTGCTGCCAACAGCTTTCACATCAACTGAGTTCCACTCACCTACAGGACTTTCCAAATCTTGCTCATCTATACGTAAAACACGTTTGGGGCCTCCAGGCGCTTCTACTGTATTCTTTACACTTCCCATCAAATCGCCTACACTTCCGTTCTTCAATTGAACCTCAATCATTCCTGGCCACATTTTATCACCATCTTGTATACGATGGAAGAAACCACTGTTAGAACCTTTTCCGTCAGTCCATCTGAATTCTACATGTGCTTCGTAATCGGCATACTTCTTTGCTGTGCGCATATAGCCATAGGGCATACCTGATACACTAATGACGCCATCTTTAACAGAGAATACCTCTTCTGGCTTTACATCACTATTGGGGTCTGTATAAAGCACCCAACCTTCCATATTCTTGCCGTTAAACAGAACTTCTTTTCCTTGATCACATGAGATGAACAAGGTTGTCAGCATTGCAGCTGCAAATAATACTTTCTTCATAATTTAAATAATTTATTTATTATCAAGTTTTTCTCTAAAAATTACAAATCCTGTATCTGTATTGCCTGGATTTTCTTCTTTCGGTGAAGTTACTTTTGTTTCTTTTTTCTTCTTATTCCGCCAAAAAAGGAGTTCATTCCAACGGTTGAAATCTTTTTTGAAAATAATACCAAAGCCTTGTGTTGTTGGGTTAGTACGCACAAAATAGCGGTCGTTGGTTTGGTTATAAGCCTTTAACCGAATACTACCAGATTCATTGAGAAGGAGTTGAGCATCAAAATCTCCAACAAAACTTGTGTTCGACATACGATTCTCTCGATAACCGAAATTACCGTTAAGCAATAAACGATTATTTAGTAATTGTCCAGATAGAATGCCTTCCACTTCAAAATCGTTCCAACCATTCTGACCTGTACTTAAATTAGTGCCAAAATTCCAATTATTGCTATTTATAATATTAGACAATGCACTATTCAACTGACCGGAAAGGGTAGATGACACGACACTACTCATGACATTAGAATTTTGAGATACGTTCACATAAGCTGGTGTATAGAATTTTCCGATGCTTAGCAAATATAGTATCTGCATATTCATCTGTTCTTCGGTAGGAATGTAATTTTTCACCAATGATTGGACCTCATCACTTTCCTGAGGGAGCTCAAGCCCTAATTTAAGCTCAGGCTGTGTCATATTACCAGTGATATCTAACAAACAATTTACTTTGACTGAAGTTTGATTAACAAACGAGCTGGCATTAGGTATGAGGTCGTTAAGTGAAGCAGAGTTAACCGTATATTTAGCATGCCAATCGAGTTGAGCTTCTAATGGATCTCCAATAAATGTTAGTGTGCTACCTTCTTGCAGCTGTAGGTCTTTGCGTATAATCTCCTGCATGCTTAATTTATATACACCTTTGTCCATTGTATAAGTACCAAACATGTTGAAATCGCCTTTATTATAATAATTTGCACGCAAATTACCAGAACCTGTAAAGCTAATATTATCACCCACAATAGGATCCATTATAATGCGGAATGTAGCTTCTGGAGTAACATCGGCTAAAATATTCAAATAAGTATCCATTGTGTGTGAATCCTCTTCCTCTTGCTCTATTCGTTTTACTTGTTCAAAATCGGAAAGAGGGATAGAGTCTAGGATAGCACGATGTGGAGTTTTATCATTAAAGGTTACAAATTGATTGCCTGATGCCGTTGTAATACCATCTTTCATATAGTTGAAAGTAGTGTTGCGATTGGTCGTTATAGCAGCATCAATTCTCATTCCATCAGTATCATCACCATAAATATGTGCATTGCCTGTACCATATACAACTCCGTAGAACGGGTATTCAACTGATTGTTGAGTATTAAGTACTAGCATGTTGTTGAGGTCTAGTTTGAGATCATAGCGTACATCTGAGAAGTGGTTCCATTGGATAAATCCATTCAAACGTCCTTCATGTTCCCCACCATGGTCAGTCATATGACTATTGCTAAAGGTAATGCCCTCTTGACGTACTTGTATACTGTCATGCAAAACAAAGTTGGTATTAAGCATTTCAATCTTAATACTTGCCATAGCGTCAACTCTTTTGTCAGCTTCCACAGTTAAGGCTTTGAACTTACCGAAGAAATGTACGTCACCCCATATGCGTCCGTAAAAATCTGGTGTTACACCACTTAAGAAATACTGTAAGAAACGTATATTAGTACCCCGGGCCTTCACATCCAAGTCAAGTGATGATGTAGGTTTGATGGGGTAAATATAACCATCAACGTGGGTAAAAGCAATAGTATCTTCATGAATATCTGCTTCCACCCATAAGCCCTCTTTCTGATGATGCCATTCTCCATGAAACGCCATATCACCAATCCGATAGCCTTCAGTACCAAAATCTTTAATATCTAAATCTGAATAAAGAAAAGGTTCTTTCAATACACCTACAGCATAAGATTTCCCTGTTGCATCACCATCAAATGAAACTCCCAAGTCGGCTATTTCAAACACATAAGTAAGGGTAATATCTTTCATGTCTATAAAAACAGTATCCTCCTTTGATTCGGATATATCTCCATTTATTCTCAGGTATCTATCATCTTGAGAAATCAAGAAATCGTTAACATGAAAACTTTTCCCTTCAACCAATAATTGCGATCTATGTATATTCCATAAAGTATCATTAATAATGACATCAGATGGACTAATTTCAACATTAGCCTTTAAAGGCATCAGATCTTCTGATAATGCTTCTTCTTGTTGCTCGGGTTGAAGGAAACTCACCAATGTTGAGAGTCGTCCACTATATGTGTGTTCACCGTTATTGCCCCAATTCATTAATGCAAATACGCTGTCGTTACGTGCGGAAATATCAGCATGATAATTCATGTCATCATCAATATTTCTATCACTCACACTAGCTGTGATATGAAATTGGTCTGTTGGTGTTTCTGCCAGTAGTACACCAGATTCCAAAAACTTACCATCATACATGAACCGAGGGAAGAAGCCCTCGATTCGCATTTTACGCTCCTTGTCGTTAAAGAATCCTTTAAGGGTAGAAGGAGTGTAAATCGTTAAGGGGATTTGTAGCAAGGCTGAAACAAATTCAGAGTTGTCTAATTGTAAGTCGAAGGTAAAATTATTTTCCGCATTGTTTCTTGCCTTTCTACTTCTGAATAAAGAAGGCAAATACCTATCAATTACAGAAATAACACTATTTGGAAGGGTGCGGTAAGAATAGTCACCTTCAATGTTTCCTTGAAGGAAGTTGGAAGTAAAAGTAAGCTTCTTAGTGCCATTTTCCTGTTTGACTGCTGCTACTTTAAAATTATCAAGACAATAGTTCCTGGTAGTTGTGGCATAAAGCATATTGTTAATGTTTAACTCACCAATCATATCGTCTATTGAGCTGCCCACAAAATTTGCTTCTACACTCAGCGAAATCTCACTGTCTTTATAATTGTTAGAAAGATGTAGATCTGCAGGGCGGAAGTGTTCTATGTCAGCATTAAAATCGAAAACAGGAATGCGTGATAGCATATTCATTGTTCCTACCATCTTGATGTAGGCATTTGCATCATCCAATGCTATGGTCCCATTATATCCACCATTCTGGCTTTCGCCATCAAGGGTAATATTATGATAAGTATAACCACTATAAGATAATGAATCAACAACTCCTTTGACAAAAACTTTTGGATGACCTATGCGAGAATGGGTAGTATTCAAATCAAGACTAAAAGATATGTTTCCTATATCATCGTTTTCCAATAAGGTACCCAAAGCAAAATCAACAGTTTTCAAGTCGCCAACATAGCCAAATGTTCCTTTCTCGTTATCTGAAATAAGTTGCATATTTCCCTGAAATGACCCTAATTCGGTTTTGAGATTTCCATGCGTTACTATGTGATCAATAGGACCAGAAACGTTACCTGTAAACATAATACTACCCAAGTTGTTGACAATCTCGGGCAACTTTTCATAATTACTGGAAAGATTACGCATTATAAATGAGAAACCTTCTGGATCGGCATATACTTCGCTCAGCTGCCCTTGCACTGAGGTCCTTTCTGGATGTATAATATCTTGAATATCAGCATTACCGTTAATTCGAAGATGATTACCATTTATTTTAAGTATAGGTAAATGAAGGTCATTAATTGTTCCTTCTGCTATAAGTTCTACAAGTATCTTATCTCTAAATGTTTTAAGGTTTGGAACAAAAGCGGCAATATCCTGTAAGGTGATGTCAGAAGGTTGAAGATGAACGGAAAAATGGGCATTGTCAGCATAATTATTCAAAGCTCCGATGCTGTCGTAATGTACGGCTATAGTATCTACCATTAAGGTTGTATTAGGCAGCTGAAGATCAAAATTATCAATAATTGTTTGTTGATTATTGCTGATAATTCTAAAATCAAATCGGCTAAGTGCAAAGCCAGATTTAGTTTCTTCAAAACTAAATTGCCTAATAGAAGCATTAATGGAGTCGTTTCGTAAAGCCTTTATTGACACATTTGCCCGCATGTTGTTAAACTGCAAGTGATTAGTGTTGAAAATGCCGTTATTATCATCTGCTTCGGAAAGCACATCATAGGTAATATTTCCCCTCCTCACAAGTAGGGAGTTAATTCGTAAGTCTATATGTGAAGGCTCTTTGTTGTCATCAGATGATAAAGCATCGACAATAAACTGAAAGTTAGGCTTGGCATCAGGCGTTTCCTTATTTAAGTGTGCATTGAAACCGAAGAGTTGGGCACTACCAATATCTATCATTCCCTTAAACAGAGGGGCAATGTCATAAGCAGCCGACACTCTGGCAACCGACAGCATTTCAGCACCTTGTTCATCTTTCAAACGCACATTCTCTAAAATGATGCGATTGAGAAAACCCAGGTTAATGTTGCCGATTGATACTTCGGCACCCAAGAGTTTAGATAGTTCGCTGCCGGCAAAAGAAGATACTGCACGTTGTGCCATAGGGATGTTCAACGCGAGAATAATGCCGATATAGCTCGTCAGCACAATAACGACAAGAGTTTGTATGGCTCTTTTCAGTATATTCAGATGTTTTTTTTTATTTTATTGAACAAAATTACTCATTTTAATGAAATGATAAATACTTTATCATTAATTTTGTACCGCAAAACGAAAAAAAAGGCTATGAGTACAATAATTTTAGGAATAGAATCATCTTGTGACGACACTTCAGCAGCAGTAATCAAGGACGGCTATTTGCTCTCAAACGTAGTAGCCAGTCAGGCTGTTCATGAGGCTTATGGAGGTGTGGTGCCCGAACTGGCTTCAAGGGCACATCAGCAGAATATTGTTCCTGTAGTACATGAAGCTCTGAAAAGGGCAGGGGTCAGCAAGGAAGAGTTGAGTGCTATTGCCTTTACCCGTGGTCCTGGATTGATGGGTTCTTTGCTCGTAGGTGTGTCATTTGCGAAAGGATTAGCTTGTTCTTTACGTATTCCATTGATTGATGTCAACCACTTGACTGGTCATGTGTTAGCCAATTTCATTAAAGTGGAAGGAGAAGAATACGACCCACCAAAGTTCCCTTTCCTGTGCTTGCTGGTTTCTGGGGGTAATTCGCAGATTGTATTGGTGAAAGCCTATAACGATATGGAGATTCTGGGGCAGACTATCGACGATGCAGCAGGTGAGGCCATCGACAAATGTTCTAAGGTGATGGGCTTGGGCTATCCTGGTGGCCCTATCATCGATAAACTGGCACGTCAGGGTAATCCTAAGACATTCACTTTCAGTAAGCCACATATTCCAGGACTGGATTACAGCTTTAGTGGGCTAAAAACTTCCTTTCTTTATTCCCT
>JAIKZS010000125.1 GCA_024682035.1 Bacteroidaceae bacterium | reverse complement strand
TGCTCGAGTGACATCAACACATATTCGAAATACATGTGATAGGCTTGCAGGTAGAGGTCGGTAGTAATGAAACTGGGAATACATGAGTAATCATTGCTTTCATACACCTGAAAGAGCTGTTCGTAGTGAGAGGGTTCCATTGCCATATTATGCTGCTGAAACATGGTAAGCAGTTGGTTAGAAGGCTCCTTGATTTGGTGCAAATTGACAGCCAATGCTGGGTTTTGCAAGGTGATACCCTGCGGATTGGTAATGGAACGATTTTGGGTCAGCCCTGCCATGCGGGCATCTATTTTTTCCACAAAGGCTTGTTCGGCTGCATTGAGCTGGGCCTGATTAAGATAAGCTTGGTAATTAGCATCGTAATCATCAAAACTATATAGGGGTTCATAATTCGTGGAGGCATTACCCCAATAAAGGGAATCAGCCAAGTCATAGTACCATTTTGTACGATTACAATAAAAGCCATTGATATCGCCCTCCTTGATCCACACGCCACGGATGGCGTAAGGATAGTAACGCAGGATGCGAAGCTCCTGGTAGCTGAGCTGACTGATATCCATGTTAAGATCCACAGATTGTGGTAGTTCTTCATCGGTTAACAAAAAAGACTGAGGGTTGAAAGTGGCAATAAGGGTATCTTGACTAACGTTGTTCCTCTGTTGTTTGCAGGCAGCAACTACCATAAAAGCGAGGGCAAATATAACATAGATTTTTTTCATCACAGTAATAGTTTATATTTCTTTCATGCAATAATACTAATTTTTTTTCTCTTTACAATGATTACTTGTAGTTTTCTTTCTCATCCTGTAATACAGCTATAGATCAATCCTTTTCCGAAAAGGAGCGAAGGAATTTTATGCCAAAGCCTTGTTGCCGATAAACAGCATGAATAATACTATCAGCAGCCATGCATTCTGTTGTAAAGATAAGTGCAGGCACCGAATCACGTTCAATGCGGAAATCTTCCAAGCGATAGGCCACATGAGAGCCCAGCCATAACGGACGAATGTACTTGCCTTGATATAGTTTGAAAAGAAAAAGTCGTTTATCAGGTGCAGGAAAAAAACGGGTGGGTTTAATGACGCCAACTGCTATTTCTGGGACTCCATCAGCGTTAACATCCCCCCAATCAAAGCGATAGACTGGATAGGGTAATCGCCATGATGACAGTTCTTTGCCTTGGCACTCATAACGAATAAAGGACAAACTATCATGGACTCGATCCAGACGCACAACTCCATCATTCCACCTAAATGATTCGGTTGGGGAAGTATGGCAAGCTGTGATCAAAATAAAGATCATGAAGCAACCTAAATAATATAAATAAGAAATACGGGACATTTTTTCCATACTGCGAAATTAATAAATATTGAGTATAATTATTATCTTTGCAGTCAAATTAAAACAAAAAGGATAATGTTTAAAGCAAACAACGCATTTACACATAAACTGTGGCTCGGATGCGCAGCTGCATTCTTATGGATATCTGCCAATACGACAAGTGCACAAGCACCAATGGCTAAAAGCGAAGCAGCATTTCGTGCCTACTTACAAGAAAGGAATATAGATGTCACAAAAAACAACAGTCTGAAGCTGTTTTTCAATGGACACGATAAATTTGAAGATTTATTCAGTCATATCCATAAAGCCAATAAAAGTATTCACCTTGAATATTTTAACTTCCGCAACGATTCTATTGCCGGACTTACCTTCGACTTGTTGGGAGAAAAGGCACAACAGGGGGTAGCCGTAAGAGCCATGTACGACGCCTTTGGCAATTCGTCGAACAACCAACCGCTGAAGAATGTACATACGCGTGCCATCAAGGCTACGGGTGTTGAATTAGTAGAATTTGATCCCATTAGATTTCCATGGGTAAATCATGTGCTGGTGCGCGACCACCGTAAAATTGTAGTAATTGACGGCAAGACGGGTTATACGGGCGGCATGAACATTGCCGACTACTATGTAAATGGACTGGAAGGTATTGGTGAATGGCATGATATACACATGCGATTGGAAGGTCCTGTGGTGAATAAACTACAGGATATATTCCTGAAAATGTGGAATAAGGAGACAAAACAACAGGTCTTAAGCGAGCAACGGACAGAAGCTGCCAACACTTTA
>JAIKZS010000120.1 GCA_024682035.1 Bacteroidaceae bacterium | reverse complement strand
GCTACTACGGTTAAACCAATGACTAAATCGGAAACTTTAAATTTTTTAGCAAGGGATGAGGCTCCGTCTGTCAGGTAATTTGCGCCCAACAGAATTAATAATAATCCACCCAATAAAAAAACGATATCCATTATTTTTAGACTACCCTCCAATAGACTATATGTGCTACAAAAGTATAATAAATTCTTGAAAAGACGAATAATTTAGGCAGAAAAACAAGTCAACGGCGGTAAAATGGTGCCCTACTGGGGGTTACTGAAGGTGTTTGCATTTCACCAAAATCTTTTGCTGGGGCGCAAGGGTGGTGGCGAAGAGATAGATGGGGCCTCCGTCGGCCAAGTGGAGGCGCTTGCGGAGCTCGGCTACAGCAGCTGGAAAATTGCGGACGGTGAGGTTGGCTTGACCGATGCCTGTCAGCATGGATTTCAATTCCTTTTTGCCAAAGCCACAGGTGGCTTCCACCTCGAACATACGACCAGGAAAATCAACCACCACTTTGTCGGATGTATAAAGATGACTGTTGGCATGCAGCTTTTGCAAGTCATAGCGCTTGGCCAAACAACGATAGGCACCTGCTTTCTGGATAGAGGCGTTGGGCTCGTACAGATAACGCCTGATTTGCTGGGCCAAATGATAGGGAGTTTGTTGCTCTTCTGCCTTGCAGAAAGTAAAGGTTTGCACCTCGCCTTTCTTGATGTTGACACAATGGAAAGGCATGTGCTCCAGGTCGGTCGTAACGGCTTTTGATAAGATCAATAGTAATTCCTTACATTCGTTATCTACCGAAATGATATGCGCCTCAGATATGTGTTTCAGTTGTTTGCCTGCCAAATCCACATCGAGCATGGGCGAGAGTTTGACCATCACATGATCGGCCTTGTTGACAAGAGTGGCTTCCAAATCACATACGTTGGGTTCGCAATCGCCAATGGCTATGGTCTTGCCACCATGCGCGTCGCGACGGGCAGGGTCGAGGAAAAGCCAGTTGTAGTGACTCTCTTTTGCCAGAAACGATTGTGAGGTGTCGTTCTTGACCCGGATGGGCAATCCCAAGACTTGGAAATTGTGGGTGGCCAGTTCGCACAAAGATTCCTGGCGTTCTACGTAAGTGCTGTGTTGAAAAAGCGTACTGATGCAACTGCAGTCAATGCCAAAACCACCGGTGAGATCGGCAAAATCATCGGTGACTGATGCTTGTTGCTGGATGACGTGTCTCTTGTACAGCGCCGTTTGCTCTGACGAACATTGTTCCAAGGGCAGATGTGGTGGATAGATGATGGTTGGACAATTGGCCCATGAGGGATTTTTCTCCCGCATTTTCTGCCAACCAGCGATTTGTGTCAGGGCATAGGTGATGTCGATGCCGGGGTAACGACTGGCTTGCAAGGCGAGTTGACGTACATCGTCTTCCTTGTGTGTCCAGATGAATTGCTGTAATTTGTCGTTAATGATCATGGTATCACCTTGTATTTTTCCCTGGCTACTTGACGGCTCACCAGGTTGAAATGCCACCACTCGGAGGGCAATGACCTGAAGCCCGCTTCACGCATGATACTAATGAGTAATCGTCTGTTTTGCAAGGCTTCCCGACTGATGTTAGTATAGTCGGTATGTGCTTCTTTGCCTAAATGATCGACGAGGGTGCCCATCGGAATGGTGTCGCCGTTGGCATGGGCAATGCTGATGTCAATCGCCAAACCATAGTTGTGCAATCCACCTCCACGGGCAGGATTCGACACATAGTTTTGCTGTCGGGTGCCCTTGACCATGTTCCACATTTGCTGTTGGATGTGCATGGGACGGGCAGCATCGAAAATAATCAACCGATAATCAGGATGCCTGGCTTGCAACATGCGTTGAGCTTTGAGCAAAGGCGCTATGACATCGGGGTGTACATATGCTTCACGCAGGTCGTCATAGAGACATCTGCCCATGAAATTGTCATCGCGTGCATACATCAGACTTACCAAAATACTGCTATCCTGCGTGGCTACATTCACCAACCCCAACGAATCGAGCTGCTGAGCCGTTTGGCTTTTTTGCTGGGCTTGCAGTCCGACAAGGGGGAGGAATGAGATACAGCAAAGCAGTAGCCGTAAAGTGATGATGCTACTTCTTGTCATAAGCATGCAATGGATAGTCGGTGGTGTAGTGCAAACCACGGCATTCCTTACGTTCCAGTGCCTGACGGGTGATGAGGTAACCCACGTTAATCATGTTACGCAATTCGCAGATATCTTTGTCGGCCTTGCTCTTCTTGAACAACTTTTCTGTTTCTTCATAGAGCAAATCCAGACGGTCCCAAGCACGCCACAAACGCAGGTCACTACGCACAATGCCCACGTAGTTGCTCATGATTTCGCCTACCTCACGCACACTTTGTGTAATCAGCACTTTCTCCTCGTTGGTAAGGGTACCTTCGTCGTTCCATTCGGGTACCGCCTCGTTGAAATAATATTCATCCACATGCGCCAAAGAATGCTTGGCAGCTGCATCGGCATATACCACCGCCTCAATAAGAGAATTGGAAGCCAATCGGTTGCCACCATGCAAGCCTGTACAAGAACATTCGCCGATGGCATAGAGGCGTTTGATGGACGAACAGCCATTCAAATCTACCTTGATACCCCCACACATATAGTGGGCAGCTGGTCTGACAGGAATATAATCTTTGGTGATATCAATGCCGATGGAAAGGCACTTTTTGTAGATATTGGGGAAATGATGCTTGGTCTCTTCTGGGTCTTTGTGGGTAACATCCAGACAAACATGGTCAATGCCATGCGTCTTCATCTCTTTGTCGATGGCACGCGCCACAATGTCACGAGGCGCCAAAGACAATCGTTCATCGTATTTCTCCATGAATGTTTCGCCGTTAGGCAAGCGTAAAATGCCACCATATCCACGCATGGCTTCCGTAATCAGGTAAGCAGGATGCGTTTCACCCACATGGTAGAGTGAAGTTGGGTGGAACTGCACAAACTCCATGTCTTTTACGGTACCTTTGGCACGATACACCATGGCCTCCCCATCGCCCGTGGCTATAATAGGGTTGGTGGTGGTTTGGTAAACTGCTCCACAACCACCAGTACACATAAGGGTCACCTTACTCAGGTAAGTGTCCACCTTCTGTGTGTCAGGATTCAAGATATAAGCGCCATAGCACTCAATATTACGGGTTCTTCGGGTAACCACACGGCCCAGGTGGTGCTGGGTAATGATTTCCACGGCAAAATGGTTTTCCTTGATGTCGATATTGGGATTCTGACGTATCGCCTCCATGAGTCCACGCTGAATCTCTGCACCTGTATCGTCGGCATGGTGCAGGATGCGAAACTCAGAGTGCCCACCCTCTCGATGCAGGTCGAACTCACCATCTTCCTTGCGGTCGAAGTTGACTCCCCACTGTACCAGTTCTTTAATCTGTTCAGGCGCATTGCGTACCACCTGCTCTACTGCCTGACGGTCGCTTATAAAATCGCCTGCTATCATGGTGTCTTCGATGTGCTTCTCGAAGTTATCAAGATCCAGGTTCGTAACACTGGCTACGCCACCTTGTGCATACTTGGTGTTTGCCTCATCTAAGGTAGTCTTGCAGATGATGCACACCTTACCTTTGTTAGCTCGGGCAATTTTCAGTGCATAGCTCATGCCAGCCACGCCCGACCCGATGATTAGAAAGTCGTATTTATAAATCATAATACTAATTTTTCTTTGTTTGCGCAAAAATACGTAACTTAGCGGCAAAATCAAAACAAAAGATGAATAGAATTTTTCAGGCACGCATTACTTTGGGTCAATATTTGTTTCTTTTGCTTGTTACTGCCATGACTGTCTGGGCATTGTGGGATAAACATATCTTGGTGGCTTTGGTAATGGCGCTTGTTTTGCTGGTAAGCATAGAAAAGCTGATACACACTACCTTTACCATAACCGCTGAGGGTCATTTAGTGCTTTACTACGGACGCTTCATGGCCCAAAAGACCATTCCGTTGAGTGAGGTAACAGGGGTTGAACGTGCTTGTTCGATAAAGGTGTTTGGTTTCGGCTTGATGCGTTGCGTTTTGATACATCATGGTAACAAAACCGAAGCGTTGATGCCTGTAAAAGAAGATGAATTTATAGCCTTGATCA
>JAIKZS010000105.1 GCA_024682035.1 Bacteroidaceae bacterium | reverse complement strand
AAAAAAGATGTCAAATATATAAAGAACCAAGATGGTATAAAAAAATGATGCAAGATTTAGAAATTAAACAAAATGATTAAACAAATTTAAAACTAAGAACTATAAAACAAAATATTATGAAAAACCAATTATTAAGTGATTCAGAAATAAATGAACTTGTTACAAAATACCCACTATATTCCCAAGATGGCAAAGGGGGGAATGCTATTGCGTTATACCGTTTTTATTTAGGTGGTGCAAGTTGGTATGTATTAGAAGGTAGTGAGGAAATTATAAATGGAAAGAAAAATATTAGCCTGTTTGGATTGGTTAATATGTATGATATTGAGTTAGGTTATTTTTCATTAAATGAAATGGAGGAATTAGAAACGAATTTAAAAATAGTCAATGAGGACGGGAATTTATTATATACAATTCCGGCAAAAATTGAAAGAGATAGAAGTTTTAAACCCACCCAGTTAAAAGATTTACAAGGGGAGGCGGAAAGGGAATATATTAAAAAAATGAAGTGGTGACCATGATCCATGCGTACGAAATCCACATACAGGAACCTACAACCCATTGGCCGCCTCGATACAGGTGCTACAGGGCCAATGGGTGCATCCTGGTGCATCCGGTATCGACACACTGACCATCATACCGTCCACGGCGAGAAAAGCCCGTACGGAACGATTCACGGGCGGATAAGGCGGTGGACGGTGCCATTCAGCGGCGACCATGATCCATGCGTACGAAATCCACATACAGGAACCTACAGCCCATTGGCCACCTCGATACAGGTGCTGCAAGGCCAATGGGTGCATCCTGGTGCATCCGGTACCGACACACTGACCATCATACCGTCCACGGCAAGAAAAAGAACAAAAAAAAAGATAGACAAAAAAATGTACTATTACACCCCAAAAAGGCAATATTTGGTATTTATTACACCTTTTTTACACCCCATTGAAAAATTACATAAACATAAAACACTGAATTATAAAATTTTAAGAAAAAATAACAATACCCACTCCGGGTACAATTTTTAAGTAAAGTGTGCTGTATATCATCAAATTACAGCACACTTTTTCTTTTTCGGCGCAATAATGATGCAGCATTTCACAATTTCAAAACATTATTCTTGTGCATATTATTGAGAACATCTTCAAAAAAGTCATGGGAACGCTTTCTATCATCCACAAGAATGCTTTCTAAGCTATATGAGCATCTTCTAAGCTGTATTGAGGATAGTTTAAAGAGGGTATAATAAAAAAAGAGGATGCTGAGAAGCATCCTCTAACTGTTTATTATTGAAAAACCTAATTCAAACCTCTATTGTCATGAATGAAAAAATATATAATTTTAAAAACGAGGTTTTATTACGTCATCAAATATTAAACGATGCAAAGGTAATACTTTTCTTTCATTCTGCAAATTTATTTCTCTTTTTTTTCAAAAAAAAATAAAAAAAATATTTCATAAGCAGAAAGGGACGCTACATCTCGTAGTGTCCCCTTCTGTTAGTTAGTGTTTCTTAGATATTTGAGAGAAAACTTCACAGTTTATATAAATATCACTAACCCATCTATAATGTTTAAAGCAAATGAAAATGTTATTTTAAATAAAGCAAATGAAAAAACTTCTATTTCTTAATGCATTCTTGCTGTTCAACCGTTTTTAACTGAAGAGTTAAACTGTCTTTGGCTTGCGCATCAACCTCCCCATCATCCCCCAATGCCACCGAGGGTGATATGATTTGCTGACCAATGGTATCATTGACCGCAATCTGGTGGTAATCTTGCAGCAGTGTACGTTCTGCCACGTTTCCTAAAGCCAGCAACACCGTTACAGCAGCTGCAACTTTAGCAATGGGTGCCAAACGGCTGAAAATGGAAACATGCTGAGCTTGTACCACAGGCTGTTCTATCAGCTTCAACAACTGCTCATCAAATTCCTCATCCAAATGGTCATCTTGCAGGAACTCCTGATACAAGAACATGTCTTTGTAGCACATCAAATGCTGAGGCACATCAGCTGTAGTGAAGAATTGGCGCAAAGCCTTTTCCTCCTCCAAAGTGGTCTCACAGTTCCAATAACGCTGCAAAAGTTGTTCAATTTGTTTAGAGTCCATACGCAGTTAACTTTAAAAAACCTTGCCTTACTTTTTGTCTTGCTCTAAAAAGATTGATCTTCACTTGTTCTTCAGTGATGTTCAACATTTGGGCAATGTCTTTGTAGCTTTTCTCCTCAATGTCGCGCAATTCCATAATTAATCGTTGCTTATCGGGCAACTTTTCCATCAGTTGATGCACCAACATGAGGCGTTCTTTTTGTTCCAGCACTTCGTGCGGACTAGCATCATCAAGCGATTTGTCGTTTGCAGCCGTAAGTTCTATCGTCTGGGAATCTTTTTTCTCGCGCTTGTCAATGGCGAGATTTTTTGTCAAAGTGAGACAATAAGCCTCGATTGATTCCAAGGAGTTCCAGTCCTGCCGTTTATTCCAAACCTTGATGAGCGTTTCCTGAACAATATCTTCCGCTTCGGCTCTGTCAAATGTAATACGCAAAGCCACCTGAAAGAGTCTGTCTTTCAGAGGAAGGATATCTTCACGAAAGCTGATTTCTTTCATCTCTTCAAACATATAGACGGGTGAAACCGTCAAAAGTTACAGTTCACCTCAAAAAAAATTATCTGATTATTGTGCCTTGATGGCCATCAATGGCATTTGCAGCAGTAATAATTACCTGACTTACACCAGCATCAATGGCCTGAAATGCATTTTCAAGTTTGGGTATCATACCACCTTGAATTACACCCAGCCTCACCCATTCTGCAAATTGCTGTCGGTTAATGGCAGGAATCACACTATCGTCATCGGCCTCATCGCGCAGCACACCTTTCTTCTCGAAACAATAAATAAGGGTGACATCAAAATAGGGCGACAAGCCTATGGCTGTTTGTCCGGCAATGGTATCGGCATTGGTATTCAGAATATGTCCTTTTCCATCATGGGTAAGAGGAGCCATGACAGGCACGATTCCTGTCTGTAAGAGCGATGCCAAGCGTTGGCCATCCACCTGCTTCACATCCCCAACGAAACCATAGTCAATGTCCTTTACAGGACGCTTATCGGAAAGGATGACGTTCATATCAGCGCCAGTAAGACCAATGGCATTAACGCCACGTGCCTGCAAGCCAGCCACAATATTCTTATTGACCAAACCGCCATACACCATTGTTACCACCTTCAGAGTTTCGGCATCGGTAATTCTTCGGCCATTCACCATTTTGCTTTCAATGCCTAACTGAGCAGCCATCTTTGTAGCCGATCGCCCTCCACCATGTACCAAAACCTTGGAGCCCTCTATACCGGCAAAGTCGTCGAGAAGTTTATACAGCGTTGCCTCTTCCTCTACAATCTTTCCTCCTACTTTAATTATAGTAAGCTTCGTTTTCATACTATTCCAAATATGTGTAGCCATACAAACCAGAACGATAGTTTGAAAGAAATTCCTTGCCTTCATCTACCGAAATTTTGCCATCTTTTACCGACTTACTCACCCATGTTTCCAAGGTGCGTACCAGTTTTTTGGGATTGAACTGCACATAGTCAAGCACCTCGGCCACAGTTTCGCCGTCAATTACTTGATCAATGGTATAACCTTTCTCATCTACCGAAATATGCACGGCATTTGTATCGCCAAACAAATTATGCATATCACCCAAAATTTCCTGATATGCCCCCACCAAGAACACGCCCAGATAGTAATGTTCTTTTTGTTTGAGCGAATGTACAGGCAGATAGTTCGACACGCTACGAGTAGTAATAAAACTGGCTATCTTACCATCCGAGTCACAAGTAATATCCTGTAAAGTAGCCTCTTTGTCGGGCTTTTCATCTAAGCGCTGCAACGGCATAATAGGAAAAATCTGGTCGATAGACCAAGAATCAGGCAACGATTGAAATAGCGAGAAGTTACAGAAATATTTATCGGCCAGCAGTTTCGGCAAGCCACGCAACTCATCGGGTGTATGCTTTAAATTTTGCGCAATATGATTCACCTCACGCATCACACTCCAATACAGGCATTCTATCTGTGCACGCGTCTGCAAATCCACCAGTCCGTGGCTAAACAGGTTCAACGACTCGTCACGTATTTGCTCTGCATCGTGGAAAGACTCCAGCATGGTGTTCTGGTTCAGCTTATCCCAGATAGTATAAAGCTCACGCACCAGTTCGTGGTCATCTGGCTGAATATCTACATCATCGTCCCACTCTGGCAAATGCGCCGTTTCCAGTACATCGAAAATCAATACAGAGTGATAGGCCGACAAAGCGCGCCCACTTTCTGTGATGATATTGGGATGAGGAATATTGTTTTTATTGCTGATATCCACCAATGTAGAGATGGCATCGTTCACATACTCCTGTATGGAGTAGTTCACACTGCCTTCATTAGTGCCAGAACGAGTACCGTCGTAATCAACGCCCAAGCCACCACCAATATCTACAAACTCCACATTAAAACCCAAGTGGTGCAACTGCACATAGAATTGTGATGACTCTACCAAGGCTCTTTGTATATGGCGTATTTTAGTTACCTGACTACCAATATGGAAATGTATAAGTTTCAGGCAATCTTCCATCTTACGTTCTTTCAGGAAATCAAGTGCCTCTAACAGTTCGCTAGAAGTAAGACCAAATTTGCTGGCATCGCCACCACTCTGCTCCCACTTACCACTGCCTGACGAAGCCAACTTAATGCGGATACCGATATTGGGTCGCAAATTCAAAGTTTTGGCAACCTTGGCTATCAGTCGCAGTTCGTTCATCTTCTCAACCACCAGGAAAATGCGCTTACCCATTTTCTGTGCCAGCAGGGCCAGTTCTATATAACTTTCATCCTTATATCCATTACATATAATAAGGGAGTCAGAATCCATGTTGGTAGCAATCACAGCATGCAACTCAGGTTTAGAGCCGGCCTCTAACCCCAGGTTATATTTCTTGCCGTGGCTCACCACCTCTTCTACCACAGGCCTCATCTGGTTTACCTTAATAGGATAGATGATAAAGTTTTGAGCTTTATAATCATATTCCTCAGATGCCCGTTTAAAGCAATGTGAAATTTTCTCGATCCGATTGTCGAGGATGTCGGGGAAACGCACCAACATGGGAGCCGTGACGTCGCGCAACGACAATTCATCGACCAATTCTTTCAGATCAACCTCTACCCCATCCTTCAACGGAGTAACCACCACATGACCTTTGTCATTGATACCAAAGTACGAAGCTCCCCACCCCTTGATGTTGTAGAGTTCTTCAGAATCTTCAATACGCCATTTTCTCATTTCTCTCTTATCTCACAAATTAAGGTTATTATTTGAAGGGCAAAAGTAATAAAAATAAGATTAAAACCATTATATTTGCCATAAAAACAGTGACGATGGAGAAATATAAGATTGAAATTTGTGCCAATTCTCTAGAAAGTGCCTTGATTGCACAAGAAAGTGGAGCCCATAGGGTGGAACTTTGTGCGGGCATGCCCGAAGGTGGCACCACTCCGTCGCCAGGTTGTATCATTATGGCTAAAAGCCGATTAAAGACAACCAAAGTGCACGTACTTATCAGGCCTCGTGGAGGCGATTTCTGTTATTCTCCCGACGAATTAGCAGTTATTGAGCAAGATAGACAGTTTGCAGAAATGACTGCTGTTGATGGTTTCGTTTTTGGTTGTCTTACACCTCAAGGTGATGTTGATATGGATGTAATGCAAGCCTTTATGAACAAAGCTGCTGGCAAGAGTATTACTTTCCATCGTGCGTTCGATATGTGTCGTAATCCGTTTCAAGCGTTGGAAGACATCATTGCATTGGGGTGTGACCGTATTCTTACATCGGGTCAGCAACCTACTGCAGAGCAAGGCATCCCGCTCATTAAGAAATTGATTGAACAAGCTGCTGGGCGCATCATCATTATGCCAGGGTGTGGCATTACGCCACAGAATATTCGCAAAATTGCTGATGCTACGGGTGCCACTGAGTTTCATTTTTCTGGGCGTCAGACGGTAGAGAGCCTCATGCGGTATCGAAACCCAAGTGTTTCTATGGGGGGCACGGTGCATATTGATGAATACAGTAAGCAGTTGACGAATGCAGAGGTAGTAAAGAAGGTGATTAGGTGTTTGAATGGCTAGTGGATAGTTGATAGTGAATTGTGGATAATGAATAGATATACTATGAAAAAGTTATTGGGTTTATTGGCATTGGCAATGATCATGGCAGCTAATGCAGAAGCAAAGGTAAGGTTGCCACACCTGTTAAGTGACAACATGGTTTTACAACAGCAGACTGATGCTCGTTTGTGGGGATGGGCTGATGCCGGCAAGACGGTAAGGGTGACGGTTTCTTGGAGTAACGACACTTATTCGGCCAAGGCTGACGCCCAAGGTAAATGGAAGCTTGCTGTCAAGACCCCAAAAGCGTCATTTACACCTCTGAGTATTACTTTCGATGATGGCGAAAAAACCACACTGAACAACATCCTGAGTGGTGAGGTGTGGGTGTGTGCCGGACAGAGTAATATGGAAATGCCGGTGAAGGGGTTCGACAATTGTCCTGTTGAAGGCTATAATCAGGCGGTGGCCGATGCCATCAATTCTTCGGGCATCCGTCATGCCAAGATTCCTAGCAAAATGAGCATGACTCCTTGGGAAGATGCTGATACAGAATGGATTGACTGCAACCCACAGACGGTGCCTGACTTCAGTGCTACTGGTTATTTCTTTGCCCGCATGGTGAGTCGAACTTTACAAATTCCCGTAGGTCTTATTGAGGCCAACAAGGGAGGCACGCGCGTTGAGAGCTGGCTCACAGCCGATAACTTGCGTAAACATACCGACGAGTCATTGGATTCACTCACCAATGTGAAGAAGTATTCATGGGACTTCCATCGTCCTTTGATGTGGGGCAACGCTACCTTCAACCCTATTCTAAACTACACCGTTAAAGGCATATTGTTCTACCAGGGTTGCTCGAATGTTGACGACCATCGTGCGCAATATGCTGAACGCTTGGCGTTATTGGTGAAGCAGTGGCGCGAACAGTTTGCCTTGGGCGAGATACCATTTTATTATGTAGAGATTGCTCCCTACTTCCAAGACGAACAGCATGGTGGGGTAGATGGTGTGAACGGAGCTTTGCTGCGCGAGCAGCAGTACAAGGCGTTGAGCCTCATCCCCAACAGTCAGATGGTGTGCACCAACGATGCCATCTATCCTGCCGAGGTGAAGAACATACATCCGGCACAGAAGCAGAAGGTGGGTGAACGACTGGCGTTTATTGCGCTGAACGAAACCTACCAACAGACAAGTTTCATGCACAAAAGTCCTTCGTTCAAGGAAATGAAAGTTAAAGGCAACGAGGTTGAGCTGATACTCAAGGATACTTACCGAGGCTTGACACCACAGGCTGATTTCGAAGGTTTTGAAATTGCTGGCGAAGACAGGGTGTTCCATAAAGTTGACAGTTCTCGCAGTGCCTGGGACTGGGTGAGCGACATGCATATATACATTAGCAGCAGTGAAGTAGAGAAACCAGTGGCCGTACGCTACTGTTTCCGCAATTTCCAGCTGGGCAATGTCAAGAACCAAGCAGGCTTACCCCTCATCCCGTTCCGCACCGACAATTGGGATCAGTAGGAAAACAAAACAGCCCCTTTCTCATGGCAGAGGGGGGCTGTTACATTTAATAAATCACTCAATTATCGCAAGTAGCAGCTCACAGTCCTAACAGCTGACGCAACTCTTCAACCGACTTGTCTATTTGTTCACGACTCTCCAAGCAATTACTGTCAAACACATAAGTAGCCTGTGCGTAAAACTGCTCACGTTTAGCCAGTTGCTCGCTAATAAAAGCCTTCATTTCTTCACCACTCATGTGCATCAGCAAAGGGCGTTTAGTCTTACCTATCTCCAAGCGGTCATAAAGGGTATCAACATCAGCCTTCATATATACAGTTTGCCCTTGCTGGTTCATGTACTGCACATTGTCGTAAAAACAGGCTGTGCCACCACCCGTGGCAATCATCACATCTTCAAATTCACCCACTTCCAGCAACATCTTGCGTTCCATCTTCCGAAAGGCCTCTTCACCCATCTCGGCAAAAATCTGTTTAACCGTTTTGTGAAACCTACCCTCAATGTACCAATCTAAGTCAATGAACTGCAAGCCCATCTTCAAGGCGAAAGCCCTACCCAAGGTGGTCTTACCCGAACACATATACCCTATAAGAAAAATTCTTACCATGCCAGGAGATACTTATTTTATATTTGATAGCAATTATTTTCTCGCAAAGGTAGCGATATATTTTTGTTTTACGTATCTTCGCGGTGAAAAGTTATTAATCGGTCACGAAAAAATGGGTAAACAACAGAAATATTATGTGGTATGGCGAGGCATACAGCCAGGCATCTATCGCAGTTGGGAGGAATGCGAACAGCAGGTGAAAGGTTTTCCAATACCCAAATACAAAGCATTCAACACCGAAGAGGAGGCACTGTCGGCCTTTGCCGACCTCGATTACCAATTGGGCAAACCTGCAGGAGAGGATAAAAAAAAACATCCATTGAAGATAGAAGTGATGAAAGCCATTCATGATGGGGACGAAAAACTTATTGACAAAGCCATAGCCAACGGTCTGTTACTCAATGCCCTTGCCGTAGATGCCGCTTGTAGTGGCAACCCCGGACAGATGGAGTACCAAGGTGTATATGTAGCCACTGGTCAGCGCATCTTCCACTTCGGTCCCATGTTTGGCACCAACAACATTGGTGAATTTTTGGCCATTGTGCACGGATTAGCGCTTATGAAAAAGCAGGGTACTAACATTCCCATCTACAGCGACAGTCGCAATGCCATGAGCTGGGTGAAACAAAAGAAATGCCGCACCAAACTGGAGCGCAATGCCAAGACCGAGTCTCTTTTCCAGCTCATCGAGCGTGCCGAGAAGTGGCTGCACGAGAACACTTACGACACTCCTATCCTGAAGTGGGACAAGGGACTCTGGGGGGAGACCCCAGCCGACTTTGGACGAAAGTAAATTCCATGCTTGCTTTGAAATAATGAAAAGCTTGCTATTAATTGCCGCGATATTTGCTATTGGTCGTCGCAATATCTGCTACTGGTTGTCGCAATATCTGCCATGAGTCGTTGCAATATCTCCCATACCCCCATAGAAATATCTCCCATCACTCATAGGAGATACCGCATCAAGATTTGGAAATACTTCCCCTCTAGCATGTCAATAATCAAAGGAAAAGCAAGAAAAAGATTCTTTCGGAAACAAACAATCCGATATCTATTTACAATAAAAATTGATTTTGCATTATTATAGCCTGTATTTTAGATAAATATATTTTGTAAAATCATACCTACATGTTATTTTTGCTAAAGAAAAATTATCAAAAGACCGAGTTATCATGAGGAAGCTATTGACATTAGTAGGAATGATGGCCTTGCTGGTTTGCCAAAACTTACCAGCACAAGACCTTACGGGCACCATTTTGAAGGATGGAAAGCCACAGAAGAATGTGAGTGTGTGGTTGAAAATTGGACATGCATCTGCCATTACTGATAAAATGGGACAGTTTGTCTTGTCGGGAGTCATTCCAGAAGATACCGTACAAATATCTGTCAGTTCAAAGTATGATGCCAAGATTGTGGTGGGCGACTTGAAAAATATAACCATAAACTTAGGCAAGGAAGGCTTTACGGTAGAGGGGGGACTGGAGGTGATTGACATAGACTATACGCCTGCGCCAAAGACGAAACGAGGTGGCAAGATTACGCATGATGTGATTATGCGCAGTGGCATGAAGACCATTTCGGACATTATTCGCCGCTTTGTGCCTGGGGCTACAGAAATGTTGGTGAATGGTGAACGAGTGCTTACCATTACACGAGGCAACAACTCTATGCGTGGACCTGAACCGCCTTTGTATGTGGTGGATGGCATACCTTATGAAGTGCCGAGCCCCAACGATATTGTGGCGGTTGAGGATATTGCCGAGCTGTCGGTAGATAGGGATGGATCAGCCTACGGTGCCCGCGGTGCCAATGGTGTGGTGATTATCAGAACACTGAATGGCAGCGAGCAATAAACAGGTAGGCAATGATATAGATTTTTTACTTCCCTGCTTGCTGCCAAGCCATGATGCCGCCTTGCAACTCAACAATCTGTTGGAAACCTGCCTTGGCCAATAATTCTGCAGCAGCATGGCTACGCCTGCCACTACGGCAATAAAGAGCTACGGGATGGTCTTTCTTGAGTTGTGCTTCTGCTTTCTGCACAAAGCCTTCAGGGTCAGTTTTATAGTCAATCATGATGGCCCCATCAATATGGCCTGCCTCAAACTCTTCTGGAGTGCGCACGTCGAGCAACTGTACATTGGGTTCTGCAATATATTGTGCAAATTCATCAACGGGTATTACGCTTACACCATCGATGGCTGACTGGCATGAGCCGAATAATAAGGATAAAAAAGTAAGAAAAAATAATTTCATATCTTCGTAGTTTTTTTAGGGTTTATATACAAAGGAGTAGTCGCGTTCCCTCCCTTCATAATCTAAATAATTGAGCTTGATATCAATTTGCCTGACTGCTGGAGAGAGATACGGGTATAAAGGCAATGATGCATAGCCTCGGGTTTCATACACTTGGGCATCTTTTCCATCATTATGATGGATGCTAAAAACAGCCTGCAAGGTACCAGTATCATCGGGGCCCGTAATATTTTCTTCAAGAAAAACTATGCGGTGCTTCATGCCCCCTGCTTTTACAACTAACAACATATTGATATATTGATTGCCTAACCAAGCACTTTGTATGATGACGGGCGCCGTAGCCACACTGTCGGCATAATAAATGGCAGGTACTGGCAAGGGAGAGATAGCGTTGACAAACGAATGAACTTTTACATTATCTGCCGAGAGCTCTTCATAATAACCCATGAGACGGAACAAAGTATCAGACTGAAGTCGGGTGAGGTGTTCGCCCCACTCAGTAACCACACGCCTTGTACCATTGTCGGTTATGATGTATTCCAACAAACCATCGGCATTGGCTACGCCACTGAAAAACTCTTCTTTTACGGAAGGATAATGATAGGTGTCTTCACCACATGACGACAACAATGTTGCCACCAGCATAAAAGATATTGTCCAAAGAGCCCTCCGCATAAGTAATTGAAAATTATAATCCTAACTTCAGATAATTAGTAAGTGGATTGGCATACATCAAGAGCAACATATGACGAAGGTAATCTTCGTCTTTGTCGGAGATGTCAATCTTGGCCAACTGCTGTGCAATATAGGCTTCAAAGCGCTCTTTCTCCTCGGGTGTATAGTGGTCGGTAAAGCGAGACTCACCATACAGCCAATCGTGCGCCAGATAATTATTAGGATAAAAACGATAGTTGGCATGAATGCCACGATCGATGATGGACGAAACGTTGGCAAAGATTTCCTGTTTACAAAGACTTTTGTCAATTTGCTGCAACTGTTCGTTGATGCATGGAGCCACCTGGAAGTGCACCTTGCCCTTAAAGCCAAACATGCCCGTTTCCATATTCTGCAAATCGTCGGCAGTAGCTTTCTTATAATCAAGAAGATCGCGCTTAAGCTGATACTCACGAGCCTTGAGATAGTCACAAGGGTCGTATTCATAAGAAATAGACAACGGCACAATGTTCATTTCCATCAAACGGTCGATGAAATCGCCCTCACCACCCATGGCCAGCATCTTGAGCACACTTTCCTGCGTTCGGTCATTAGAGTCCTTGGCGCGACCTTCACGCTGGGCAATCCAAATAGACTGATTTTTCTCATTGATGGTGTAGTGCATATAGCGCGACATGCGAGCCGACGACTCCAGCATTTGTCGCATGGTAAGGGCACGTTGTACAATAAACGACTTATTGATGCGCACCAGTTTCTTTATCCAAGGATAGATGAGCAGGTTGTCGCCGATGGCAATCTCTACCGTATCGAGTCCATTCTCGACCAATAAAACAGAAAGGAAACCCGAGTCTAAGATAATGTCACGATGGTTTGAAATAAAAGTATAGGCGCTACTTGAGTTCGCTAGCGTTTCGAGATTGCTGGTAACGCCTTGGGTAGAAGAATCGGCCAATCCACGCAAAAACCTATAGCAAAAGGCTTTCTGAAATTCCAGTTTGGTTTTACAATTGCGCATGCGGTCGGCAATCACCTCAAAAGGGAAAGGCAACACACCACTTACAATCTTTACAAAAGCAGGATCAGCTATCAGCTCCTCATAAATTTGGGGCAACTCCTCGTCCAGATAAGGTCGTATTTCGTCAAATTCAGTAGTCATAAAGCTTCATTTAAACTTTTCCTCAATAATGTCAGTCATCACATCTTTGATGTCAAGTCCAGCCGCACGCACCTGTTGAGGTATAAAACTGGTGGCTGTCATTCCTGGAGTAGTATTGACCTCTAAGAGGTTAATCTTTTCTCCCTTCGTAATAATGTAGTCTATGCGAATGATGCCATAGGCACCGATGATATCATAAATGGCCAAGGTAACTTGCTGCACACGATCGCGCAACGAATCAGCGATGCGGGCAGGAGTAATTTCGTCAACCTGACCATTGTACTTGGCATCATAATCGAAAAATTCATTGTTTGTAACCACTTCGGTGATAGGAAATGCCACCGACTTGTCAGAGGTTTTATAGCATCCACAGGTGATTTCTGTACCATCCAGAAAAGACTCAATCACCACCTCTTTGGCCTCACCAAAAGCCTTGGCAATGGCAGGCTGTATTTGCTCACGGGTCTTCACTTTGGTAATGCCAAAGCTGGATCCCCCCAAACTGGGTTTGATAAAACAAGGGAGACCTATCTCCTGCAACACTTTCTCGTCATCAATTTGCTGACCTGCACGCAAGAGGATGGACTCTGCCACTGGAATGCCGAACGACTTGAGGTATTGGTTGCAGGCAAACTTATCGTAGGTAAGTGAAGCTGCCAGTACACCACAGCAAGAATACGGAATGTGCAACATATCGAAATAGCCTTGCAAATGACCGTCTTCACCAGGGGTGCCATGAATGGTGATGTAAGCAAAATCGAACTTTACCTTCCGCCCGTCATCGGTGAAGCTGAAATCGTTGCGATCGACATTTACGCGCTTATCATCAGAAAGTTGTACATACCAATCAAGACCATGCATCACGACAATATATAATTCATATTTCTCCTTGTCAATAAAGGAGTAAAGTCCCTGTGCACTGCGCAAGGAAACCTGGTATTCTGAGGTGTCGCCTCCTGCTACAATTGCTATAATCCTTTTCATTCTGTAACATTCTTATTTATCGCATATCCCCTCCATTTTTCAATAAGTGCCTGCATATCTGAAGGCAACTCTGTTGAGAAAAACATTTCCTTGCCAGTGACAGGATGGGTAAAGCCCAATGTCTTGGCATGAAGAGCCTGTCGGGGACAAATTTCAAAACAATTATTGACGAACTGCTTATATTTGGCAAAGCGTGTGCCTCGCAAAATTTCGTTACCGCCATAACGTTCGTCGTTAAACAACACATGTCCAATGTGTTTCATGTGTACCCTGATCTGATGTGTTCGACCCGTTTCCAGGATACATTCTACCAAAGTGACAAAGCCAAACCGTTCCAGTACTTTATAGTGCGTAACAGCATGTTTTCCTTGGTCATCGGGTAGCACCGTCATCAGCATCCGGTCCTTAGGGTTACGCCCCACATTACCCACAATGGTGCCCTCGTCTTGCTCCATGTCGCCCCACACTAAAGCGTTGTAGTGGCGCTTGGTGGTTTTGTGCAAGAACTGATTGCCCAAATTAGTCTTGGCATCAGGCGTTTTCGCCACCACCAGCAAACCCGATGTATCTTTATCAATGCGGTGTACAAGTCCCACGTGCACATCGTTGGCATCGTAGTTGGTATCTTTCAAGTGCCAGGCAATGGCATTCACCATTGTGCCACTCCAATTACCATGCCCCGGATGCACCACCAAACCTGCAGGCTTGTTAATCACCATCAAAGCATCATCTTCATAGACCACATCAAGTGGAATGTCCTGCGGAATGATCTCATTCTCATAACGAGGGCGGTCCAGCATCAAGGTAATAACATCGAAAGGTTTAACCTTGTAGCTGCATTTAACAGGTTTGCCATTTGCCATGACATAGCCCGCATCAGCAGCCTTTTGGATGCGATTCCTTGAAGCGTTGGTTATTTTGTCAAAAAGGTATTTATCAACACGCACCAATTCCTGCCCCTTGTCAACCACCACACGAAAATGCTCGTACAGTTCAGGTCCAGCAACAATCGGCTCAACGTCATCTAAATCATCATTGTCTAACACCAGGTCTAACTCCTCATCTATCATACGTCCCCTGTGTTAGAACCAAGCATCATCACTTGACGCAGTCTTCTTTTCCTGCGTCTGCGACTTATTTACCTCCGTATTAGTCGCAGCGACATCCAGACTGTCACTTTCCATTACACCAGTACCTACTATCAATGACAGCGAAGAGTTTACTGGTACCTTCTCTCCCAGCATCAGTCGTTTACCATCATACTTCACCCCATACACCCAATCCTTCTCGCCGTCAATAGAATCAATTTTACTGATTCTGAAGCCAGCTGCCAAGAGGCGTGCTTCGGCTTGACGCAACGAACTATTGTCGGCCACGTCAGGCACATTTACAAGAGGGACACTAAGGGTATTGATGTTAAGATAAATGATATGTCCGCGTTTCACTTTCTGCCCGGGTGCAGGATTATAATCCAGCACACTGCCAGCAGGTAAAGTACTTACATAGCTTGAATCGGCAATTACCGACTTAAGGTCGGATTGTTCAAGCAATTGTCTTGCTTCCAGCACACTCTTACCTCTTACATCGGGCACAGTAACTGCATCGCCATGACGCGTATATATATCTAATCCTTTGAGAACGCCAAATATCACCAGTACAACCATCAAAATCATAGCGATAATATTCAGCCAAAAGAAACGATTCTCACGAAAAGAAAAAAAACTTCTTATTGTCATAGTCAAACTATTTGGGAACAAAGTTACAATTTTCCGTGGAGGAAACGGCAGTAATTCATAGGTATTTTTTGTAAGAATCTTAAAAGTTGATAATTTATTGCTTTTTTATAGCAATAAGGGGCGCATGCACGAAACATACGCCCCTTTATTTTATAGTACGAAGATTTTATTCTCCAAACGCTGCGTCATCTATAGAATGACGAGGTGAAGCATCATCACCATCATAATCGAGTACTGTTCTTCTGTTAGCCTGAATACGGTCGTATTCTTCCTTAGAACCAACAACAATCTTGTCAAACTCACGCTGACCTGTACCTGCTGGAATAAGGTGACCACAGATTACATTCTCTTTCATGCCTTCCAGGTAATCAGTCTTACCATTGATAGCTGCCTCATTCAGCACCTTGGTAGTTTCCTGGAATGATGCTGCTGACATAAAGCTCTTGGTTTGCAAGGCAGCACGTGTGATACCTTGCAGAATCTGAGTAGATGTAGCAGGAATTGCCTCACGCACCTTCACCAGTTTCATGTCGCGACGTTTCAGCAAACTGTTCTCATCACGTAATTTACGTGCAGTTACAATTTGTCCTTTCTGCATGATCTGAGAATCGCCAGCGTCAATTACCACTTTCTTACCCCAGATATGATCATTCTCCTCCTGGAATTCCAGTTTGTCAACAATCTGTTGTTCAAGGAAGTGAGTATCACCAGGCTCGTCAATTTGTACCTTGCGCATCATCTGACGAACAATAATCTCAAAGTGCTTGTCGTTGATCTTCACACCTTGCAGACGATACACATCTTGCACTTCATTGACAATGTATTCCTGAACCGCCGTCGGGCCCTTAATAGCCAAAATATCGGTTGGTGTTACTTCACCATCTGACAACGGTGTACCAGCACGTACATAGTCGTTCTGTTGAACCAATATCTGTTTTGACAATGGTACGAGATATTTCTTCGTATCACCAGACTTTGGTGTAACGCTGATTTCACGGTTACCACGCTTGGGTTGTGGTGATATGGTAATCTCACCATCGATTTCTGATACGATAGCAGGATTAGACGGGCTACGAGCCTCGAACAATTCGGTTACACGTGGCAGACCACCAGTGATATCACCTGCCTTACTAACGGCACGTGGAATCTTCACCAATACATCACCAGTCTTCACATCCTGTCCGTCTTCCACTACAACGTGACCACCTACAGGAAGGTTATAAGTACGAATTAATTCACCATTCTCGTCATAGATACCTACAACTGGAGCTTTGGTTCTATCTTTTGATTCGATGATGATAGACTCACTCAAGCCTGTTGACTCATCCGTCTCGACTATGTAAGTTACATTCACGATCATGTCTTCGAATTTCAGCTTACCAGCAGCTTCAGTAATGATCACCGCATTAAATGGGTCCCAACGGGCAATCAGCTTACCCTTCTCTACCGTTTCGCCTTCGTTGGCAAACAAGGTAGCACCATAAGGTACGTTATGAGTAGAAAGGATGATACCGGTGTTAACATCCACAAAGCGTACTTCAGCCAGACGGCTTACCACAATCTTGGTTGGCTCGCCTGCTTCGTTAACAGCTTGAACAGTACGTAATTCCTCGAATTCCAGCTTCGCTTTATTCTTGGCTACAATACTTGCGTTAGCTGCAATGTTAGCAGCAGTACCACCAGCGTGGAATGTACGCAAAGTCAACTGTGTACCAGGTTCACCAATAGCTTGAGCAGCAATCACACCCACAGCTTCGCCCTTATGCACCATACGACTGGTAGCCAAATTACGGCCATAGCACTTAGCGCAAACGCCATGCTTAGATTCGCAGGTGAGCACTGAACGAATTTCAACGCTCTCAATAGGAGAATTTTCAATTTCTTGAGCCTTCTCTTCTGTGATTTCGTCACCAGCAGCAACAATTACTTTACCGGTAGTAGGATTAATCACATCGTGTACCGACACACGACCTAAGATGCGTTCATACAGAGTAGCCACCACCTCGTCATTGTTCTTAATGGCTGTGCAAACAAGACCACGAAGTGTACCACAGTCTTCCTCATTGATAATCACATCGTGAGACACATCCACCAAACGACGGGTAAGGTAACCAGCATCGGCTGTCTTCAAAGCGGTATCTGCCAAACCCTTACGAGCACCGTGAGTAGAAATAAAGTACTCCAGCACAGAAAGGCCCTCTTTAAAGTTAGAAAGAATTGGGTTTTCAATAATCTGTCCACCCTCTGCACCAGCTTTCTGAGGTTTAGCCATCAGACCACGCATACCAGACAACTGACGAATCTGTTCCTTAGAACCACGGGCACCAGAATCAAGCATCATGTACACAGAGTTAAAGCCATCCTTGTCATTTGACAATGTCTTCATCAAAATGTTCGACAGCTCTGAGTTAACATGTGTCCAAATATCAATTACCTGGTTATAACGCTCATTATTGGTAATGAAGCCCATGTTATAGTTATTGATAACTTGTTCAACTTCTTCGTATCCCTTGTTAACCAATTTCTCTTTTTCTTCGGGGATAATGATATCGCCCAAATTAAATGACAAGCCACCCTTGAAGGCCATGTAGTAACCCATGTTTTTGATACCATCCAAGAAATCGCAAGCCTTGGTAACACCACAAACCTCGATTACATGACTAATAATGTCACGCAATGACTTCTTAGAAATAACCGTATTAACATAGCCTGCCTCATCGGGAACAATCTGATTGACCATGACACGACCCACAGATGTTTCCTTCATGAGTTTCTTTACAACCTTGCCATTTTCATCGACATCATTCACCACCACGTTGATGATAGCATGAATGTCGCATTTATGTTCATTATAAGCAATAATCGCTTCTTCAGGACCATAGAATGTCAAACCTTCACCCTTGGCGCCTTTACGCAGTTTGGTAATATAGTACAAGCCCAACACCATATCCTGAGATGGAACAGTGATAGGAGCACCGTTAGCAGGGTTCAGAATGTTATGAGGTTCCAACATCAACAACTGAGCTTCCAAAATAGCCTCATTGCTCAAAGGCAAGTGAACAGCCATCTGGTCACCATCGAAGTCGGCGTTGAATGCCGTACAAGCCAATGGGTGCAACTGGATTGCTTTTCCCTCAATCATCTTAGGTTGGAAAGCCTGAATACCCAAACGGTGCAACGTAGGAGCACGGTTCAGCAAAACAGGATGACCCCTCATTACATGCTCAAGAATATCGAAGATAATTGGCTCTTTACGATCCACAATCTTCTTAGCACTCTTGACAGTCTTCACCACACCTCTTTCAATTAACTTACGAATGATGAATGGTTTATAAAGCTCAGCAGCCATTAATTTTGGCAAGCCGCATTCACCCATCTTCAGTTCAGGGCCCACAACGATTACAGAACGTGCAGAATAGTCAACACGCTTACCCAGCAAATTCTGACGGAAGCGGCCCACCTTACCCTTCAAGCTATCTGACAAAGACTTAAGTGGTCTATTAGACTCTGATTTAACAGCACTTGCTTTACGTGAGTTATCAAACAATGAGTCAACAGCCTCTTGCAGCATACGCTTCTCGTTACGAAGAATCACTTCAGGAGCCTTAATCTCCATCAGTCTCTTCAAACGATTATTACGAATAATTACTCTACGATATAAATCATTCAAGTCGGAAGTTGCAAAGCGGCCACCATCCAATGGAACCAAAGGACGCAACTCAGGAGGAGTTACGGGGATTATCTTCATAATCATCCACTCTGGTTTATTGATACCCTTAGATGCACGGAATGACTCAACCACCTGTAAGCGTTTCAAAGCCTCAACCTTTCTCTGTTGAGAAGAATCGGTTTCCGCACGATTACGCAATTGGTATGAGAGATCATCAAGGTTAAGGCGTGCAAGCAAGTCATACACAGCCTCAGCGCCCATCTTAGCAATAAATTTGTTAGGATCAGAATCTTCCAAGTACTTATTGTCACTTGGCAGTTTTTCCAGCAAATCAACATATTCATTTTCCTCAAGCAAGTCATATTGCTGTACCTGTCCTTCCAGCACACCAGGCTGAATCACCACATATCTCTCATAGTAGATAATAGCGTCGAGCTTCTTAGCAGGCATACCCAGCAGGTAACCTATCTTATTAGGGAGTGAGCGGAAATACCAGATGTGTGCCACTGGCACTACCAGTGAAATATGACCGCAACGCTCACGGCGCACCTTCTTTTCGGTTACCTCAACACCGCAACGATCACATACAATACCCTTATAACGGATGCGTTTGTACTTTCCGCAATAGCATTCATAATCCTTAGTAGGGCCGAAGATGCGCTCACAGAACAAACCGTCGCGTTCAGGCTTGTAAGTACGGTAGTTGATGGTTTCTGGTTTTAGTACCTCGCCGTATGAATTCTCCAAGATTTCCTCAGGAGATGCTAATCCTATAGTAATCTTTGAGAAACTATTTTTTACCTTATTCTCTTTTCTAAAAGCCATATATTATAGAATATTGATCGTTGACTATTAATTATTACTCAAGATGAAGACTTAAGCCTAAGCCCTTCAATTCGTGCATCAGCACGTTAAATGACTCAGGAATGCCAGGAGTTGGCATTGGCTCACCTTTGACAATAGCTTCGTAAGCCTTTGAACGACCTACTACATCATCAGACTTAATAGTGAGGATTTCCTGCAGGATATGAGCAGCGCCGAATGCTTCGAGCGCCCAAACTTCCATTTCACCAAAACGCTGACCACCAAACTGAGCTTTACCGCCCAGAGGCTGTTGGGTAATAAGTGAATAGGGACCAATAGAACGGGCATGCATCTTGTCATCTACCATGTGGCCTAACTTCAACATGTAAGTCACACCCACAGTAGCTTTCTGCTCGAATGGCTCACCGGTTTCACCATCATACAAGGTGGTAGAACCATATGCTGGCAAACCAGCCTTTTCAGTCCACTCGTTCAGATCGTCGATAGAAGCGCCGTCGAAAATAGGAGTGGCAAACTTCACACCCAGTTTTCTACCAGCACGACCTAATACAGCCTCCAAAATCTGTCCTATGTTCATTCGAGAAGGCACACCCAGCGGGTTCAAGCAAATATCCACCGGCGTTCCATCCTCGAGGAATGGCATATCTTCTTGACGTACCACGCGTGAAACGATACCCTTATTACCGTGACGACCAGACATCTTGTCACCCACGCCAATCTTACGTTTCTTAGCAATATATACTTTAGCCAACTTAATAATGCCAGAAGGCAGTTCGTCACCAATAGTAATATTGAATTTCTCGCGGCTTAATACAGCAGCAGCTTCCTTATATTTCTTGATATAATTCATTACCAAGTCACGAATCAGTTTATTCACATGCTCGTCCTTGGTCCAACCACTCAGCTGAACAGCATTGAAATCCAGATTAGCGAATGTGCCTGCAGTGAATTTCTCACCCTTAGCCACCACTTCGGCATCCATAAAGTCTTTCACACCTTCAGAAGTATAGTCTGCTGTCAAAACCAGCAGTTTGTCAACCAAGATCTTGTGCAAAGCTGCTATTTGCTCTTCAAACTTCTTATCAATCTTCTCAAGTTGTGCTTTATCTGACTGTTTTGCAGATCTGTCTTTGATAGCGCGAGAATACAAATGAGTCTTGATGATCACACCCTTCAAAGAAGGATTAGCCTTCAAAGAAGCATCCTTCACATCACCAGCCTTGTCACCAAAGATGGCGCGCAACAGTTTTTCTTCAGGAGAAGGATCAGACTCACCCTTAGGAGTAATCTTACCAATTAAGATATCACCGGGCTCAACGTGAGCACCCACGCGAATGATACCTCTTTCATCCAAATCCTTGGTAGCTTCTTCGCTCACATTAGGAATATCTGGAGTCAGTTCCTCCATGCCACGTTTGGTTTCACGAACCTCTAACGCATATTCATCAACGTGCACAGAAGTCATGATATCCCAACGGACAATACGTTCATTCAGCACAATAGCATCCTCATAGTTGTAGCCCTTCCAAGGGATGTAAGCCACCAGCAGGTTCTTACCCAATGCCAGTTCACCATCAGCGGTAGAATAACCTTCTGTCAGGATCTGGCCTGCGGTGACACGCTGACCCACCTCACAAATAGGACGAAGGTCAATGGTCATGCCCTGGTTAGTACGATGCCATTTTGGAATTTCATATTCAACCACAGAAGAATCGAAGCTTACAAATTCCTCTTCTTCCGTGCGGTCATATTTAATACGTATGGTAGTAGCATCTACAAACTCTACAACACCATCGCCCTCAGCGGCAATCTGTGTACGAGAGTCGTGTGCCAACTGGCGTTCAATACCTGTGCCAACAATAGGAGCCTCGGTGCGCAGCAAAGGAACAGCCTGGCGCATCATGTTAGATCCCATCAATGCACGGTTAGCGTCATCATGCTCCAAGAAAGGAATCAAAGCAGCAGCAATAGATGCGATCTGCTGTGGAGACACGTCCATATAGTCCACCTCATCGGGTGAAACTACAGGGAAGTCGGCATCCTGACGAGCATGGATTCTGTCGCCGGTAAAGTTACCCTCTTCATCCAAAGGAGCATTGCCTTGCGCAATAATCTTCTCCTCTTCTTCTTCGGCTGTTAAATATAACAAGTCTTCGGGTTTAAGGTCCACCTTACCATTTTCCACTTTGCGGTATGGCGTCTCAATAAATCCAAGATCGTTGATCTTCGCAAACACACAGAGTGACGAAATCAAACCGATGTTAGGACCTTCAGGAGTCTCGATAGGACAAAGACGACCATAGTGTGTATAGTGTACGTCACGCACCTCGAAACCAGCACGGTCTCTTGACAGACCGCCAGGGCCAAGGGCAGACATACGTCTCTTGTGAGTAATCTCAGCCAGCGGGTTAGTCTGGTCCATGAACTGAGAAAGCGCGTTTGTTCCAAAGAATGAATTAATAACAGAAGAGATAGTCTTCGCATTAATCAAGTCTGTTGGAGTAAACACCTCATTGTCGCGCACATTCATTCTTTCACGAATGGTACGAGCCATACGAGCCAGACCTATAGAGAATTGATTTGACAACTGCTCACCTACAGTGCGAACACGACGGTTGCTCAGGTGGTCAATGTCATCAACATCAGCTTTTGAGTTAATAAGTTCTACCAGGTAATTGATAATCTCAATGATATCTTCCTTGGTTAACACTCTCACATCAGGATTAGTAGTCAGGTTCAGCTTCTTGTTGATGCGATAGCGTCCTACATCACCCAAGTCATATCTCTTTTCTGAGAAGAACAAGCTGTTAATCACATCACGAGCAGTTGCGTCATCAGCAGGTTCAGCATTACGCAACTGACGATAAATGTAAAGCACCGCCTCCTTTTCAGAGTTACTTGTGTCTTTTTGCAGTGTATTATAAATAATTGAGAAATCAGACTGATCGGCTTCTTCTTTGTGCACAAGAATAGCTTGCACACCAGCATCAAGGATGGTATCAATGGTCTTATCATCGATGGGAACCTCGCGCTCAACCACAACCTCGTTACGCTCAATGGTTACCACTTCACCGGTATCCTCGTCAACGAAATCTTCATTCCAAGATTTGAGCACACGTGCTGCTAACTTGCGTCCTTTTACTTTCTCAAGATTCTTCTTGGTTACTTTTATCTCATCTGCCAGGTGGAAGATTTCAAGGATATCCTTGTCACTTTCAAAACCGATAGCACGCAGAAGAGTAGTTACAGGCAACTTCTTCTTTCTGTCAATGTAAGCATACATCACATTATTGATGTCTGTTGCAAACTCAATCCAAGAACCCTTGAAAGGAATAATGCGCGCAGAATAAAGCTTAGTACCATTGGCATGGATACTTTGTCCGAAGAAGACACCTGGTGAACGGTGCAGCTGTGAAACAACCACACGTTCGGCACCGTTGATTACGAATGTAGCCTGCGGTGTCATATATGGGATTGTACCTAGATACACGTCTTGAATAACTGTATCAAATTCTTCGTGGTCTGGGTCTGTACAATATAATTTGAGTTTCGCCTTTAAGGGGACACTATAAGTTAAGCCACGTTCTATGCACTCTTGTATAGAATAGCGAGGCGGGTCAATATAATAGTCCAGAAATTCAAGAACAAAATTATTTCTTGTATCAGCGATGGGGAAGTTCTCAGCAAAAACTTTATACAAGCCCTCTTTTTTACGTTTTTCTGTTGGGGTATCAAGTTGTAGAAAGTCTCTGAATGACTTCAATTGAACGTCCAAGAAATCAGGATAATCGAGGGGATTCTTGGCAGTAGCAAAATTTACTCTTTGGTTTATGGTTGAAGACATCTGAAAAAGGGATTAGTAGAACTTATAAAATTAAAGACACAAAAAGGTTAAGAACCCTTCAAAGCTGGAAAGGGTTCCTAACCGTAACCTGTTTTACAGGCTTTTTTTGTTACTTAAGTTCAACTTCAGCACCTGCGCCCTCAAGAGCAGCCTTCAATGCCTCAGCCTCTTCCTTAGATGCACCTTCCTTCACTGTGCTAGGAGCAGCATCAACAAGATCCTTAGCTTCCTTCAGACCAAGACCGCAAGCTTCCTTAACAGCCTTAACCACCTGAAGTTTAGCAGCACCTGCACTCTTCAGTACAACATCAAATGAGGTCTTCTCCTCAGCAGCTGCAGCGGCACCACCGGCAGCAGGAGCAGCAACAGCAACAGCTGCAGCAGCAGGTTCAATACCATATTCTTCTTTCAGAATAGTTGCAAGTTCATTAACTTCCTTAACTGTCAAGTTAACCAATTGTTCAGCGATAGCTTTTAAATCTGCCATTTTAGTATAATTTAAATTGTTTATTACTTAGTTGTTTAAAAAAAATGTTTTGATGGAAATACACCATCGGTTGTTTAAGCTTCAGGGCGCTCACCCAGTGTCTTTAAAACACCATGAATAGTATTTGCTCCACTCTGGAGTGCAGAGATGACGTTCTTCGCAGGAGACTGCAGCAGAGCCACGATATCTGCGATAACCTCTTCCTTGCTCTTGATGCTTACCAAAGCATCCAGCTGATCAGCACCTACATAGAAGCCTTCTTCAGCATAAGCAGCCTTCAAAGCAGGAATACCATTCTTAGCCTTATCTTTCAGCAATTTTGCAGGGAGATTAGCCACTTCAGTGAAAATAACACCAGTGGTTCCCTTCAAACTGCCATAAAGTGGAGAATAATCTTCTTCCAGGTTTTCAAGAGCCTTATGCAGCAGAGAGTTCTTAACTACAACGAGTTTAACACCTGCCTTAAAGCACTCACGACGGAAAGCGCTGGTATCAGCTGCATTCATTGATGCAGTATCCACCAAATAGAAGTGAGGATATTCCTTCACGATAGCAGCAAGCTGCTCAATAATTATACTTTTATCTTCTTTTTTCATTTCAACCTCCGTTATTATTGAGCGTCTTCAACTGTCTTTGGATCTACCTTCACACCTTTACTCATGGTGCTTGAAAGATAAATGCTCTTTACATATGTACCCTTAGCCGTAGTAGGTTTCAGTTTGATCAGTGTGCGAACAAACTCCTGTGCGTTCTGCATGATCTTCTCAGGAGAGAAACTTATCTTACCGATTGATGAGTGAACGATACCAGTTTTATCAACTTTGAAATCAATCTTACCCATCTTAACTTCCTTAACAGCCTTAGCAACATCCATTGTTACAGTACCACTCTTCGGGTTAGGCATCAGTCCACGAGGACCGAGGATACGACCGAGAGGGCCTAACTTACCCATGCAAGATGGCATTGTGATGATTACATCAACATCCGTCCATCCGCCCTTAATCTTTTCGATATACTCGTCAAGACCAACATAATCAGCTCCAGCCTCTTGAGCAGCAGCTTCAGCATCTGGTGTACAGAGTACCAACACACGTGTTACTTTACCAGTTCCGTTAGGCAGTGTTACCACGCCACGAACCATCTGGTTAGACTTTCTTGGGTCAACACCCAAACGAACGTCTATATCTACTGATGCATCAAACTTTGTAAAAGTAAGTTCCTTTACTAAAGCTGAAGCCTCAGCAAGAGAGTATGCTTTCCCTGCTTCAATTTTGCCAGCTGCCAATTTTTGATTTTTTGTCAGTTTACTCATTCTAATTGAAGTTTATTAGTTTATTTAACCGGGAACTCCCCTGTTACAGTGATACCCATACTTCTAGCTGTTCCAGCAACCATCTTCATTGCAGATTCAACTGTAAAGCAATTCAAATCAACCAGCTTATCCTCAGCAATCGTACGTACTTGATCCCAAGTAATACTTGCTACCTTATTACGGTTAGGCTGTCCAGAGCCACTCTTGAGCTTAGTTGCCTCAAGCAACTGAATAGCCACAGGAGGAGTCTTTACTACAAAGTCATAAGACTTATCAGTGTAGTAAGTGATAATAACAGGAAGTACCTTACCTGCCTTATCCTGGGTTCTGGCGTTGAATGCTTTGCAGAAATCCATAATGTTAATTCCCTTAGAACCCAAAGCAGGTCCTACTGGAGGTGATGGATTTGCAGCGCCACCCTTAATCTGTAATTTGATTAGTCCAGCAACTTCTTTAGCCATTTCAAAATATATTAATAGATTTAAAAAAAAAGAACAACACAAGTTCCCAAAAAAGAAATCGTGTTACTCTTTGACAACTTGCATAAAATCGAGTTCCAGCGGCGTTGACCTACCGAAAATCTTTACCATAACCGTCAGCTTCTTCGTATCAGGGTTAATTTGCTCCACAGTACCTGTGAAACCACTGAAAGGGCCGTAGTTAACCTTAACAGTATCGCCAATTATGTAAGGTATAGCAATGTCATCACCACCATCCTGCATCTCGTCAACTTTGCCAAGTATGCGTTTTACTTCGGAATCACGAAGTGGAGTTGGCGAATCCATACCGCCCAAGAAGCCCAAAACATTAGGAGTGTTTCTCAAATGATAACGCACCTCACCAACTAAAGCTGCTTCCACAAGAACGTAACCAGGAAGATAACTTCTTTCCTTCATTACTTTCTTGCCGTTCTTCAAATAAGCAACCTTCTCGGTAGGTATCAATATCTGAGACACATAGTCAGAACTAAGGTTGCCGTTTCTCAAATCGGCTTCAATATATTCTTTCACCTTAGCTTCCTTACCACTTACAGCACGCAAAACGTACCAACTTTTTTTTATCTCAGACATCGTTAAACAGTTTTATTTGGGATACACAAATTCCATGATGTTCTGGAAACAGAAGTCCATTACGAACACCACCAGTGCAATAATCAGGGAAGCATATAATACAGCTACTGCACTGTTAGTCAATTCTGAATATGTCGGCCATGTCACTTTATGGACAAGCTCGTCATAAGTTTCTTTCAAATATGCAACTACTTTGTTCATATCATAAGTATTAGCACGGGAAGAGAGGCTCGAACTCCCGACCTTCGGTTTTGGAGACCGACATTCTACCAACTGAACTATTCCCGTGTATCAACCAGTCCCGGGTAAAAACCCTAGGACTGGTATTTTATCCAAAATGATTAGTCTTCGTAAACCTCTGTGATCTGACCAGAACCTACTGTACGACCACCCTCGCGGATAGCGAAGCGCAGACCTACGTTCAGAGCTACTGGGTAAATCAAGTCAACGATGATCTCAACGTTATCACCTGGCATTACCATCTCAGTACCTTCTGGCAGAGAGATCTCACCAGTACAGTCCATAGTACGGAGATAGAACTGAGGACGATAGTGGTTGTGGAATGGAGTGTGACGACCACCTTCTTCCTTCTTCAGCACGTAGATAGTAGCCTTGAATTTTGAATGTGGATGAATCTGTCCAGGATGGCAGAGCACCATACCGCGCTTGATTTCATTCTTGTCAACACCACGCAGCAGCAAACCTACGTTATCACCAGCCTCACCGGTATCCAGCAATTTGCGGAACATTTCAACACCAGTAACAACTGACTTACGATCTTCACCAAGACCCAGGATTTCAACTTCGTCACCTACCTTGATAACACCTGCCTCGATACGGCCAGTAGCAACTGTACCACGACCAGTGATTGAGAAGATATCCTCAACAGGCATCAAGAAAGGCTTATCGATATCACGTGGAGGCAGAGGAATCCAAGTATCAACAGCTTCCATCAGTTCCATAACCTTATCTTCCCACTTAGCAACACCATTCAGTGCACCCAGTGCAGAACCGAAGATGAAAGGAGTATTGTCACCGTCGAACTCGTAAGCTGACAACAAGTCACGCATTTCCATCTCAACGAGCTCAAGCATTTCCTGATCCTCAACTTGATCGCACTTGTTTACGAATACAACCAAACGAGGAACGTTTACCTGACGAGCTAACAGGATGTGTTCACGAGTCTGAGGCATAGGACCATCAGTAGCAGCAACTACGATGATAGCACCATCCATCTGAGCAGCACCAGTTACCATGTTCTTTACATAGTCGGCGTGTCCCGGGCAGTCAACGTGAGCATAGTGACGTTTTTCAGTCTCATACTCTACGTGAGCAGTGTTAATAGTAATACCGCGTTCCTTCTCTTCAGGAGCGTTGTCAATCTGATCGAAAGACTTAATCTTACCCTCATTACCAGATACTCGCTTTGACAGTACCAAAGTGATAGCAGCGGTCAAAGTGGTCTTACCGTGGTCAACGTGACCAATTGTACCAATGTTAACATGCGGTTTGGTACGTTCGAATTTCTCTTTTGCCATAGCTTTTACTTTATTTATAATTGATTAATAATCAGCTTCTACATTTTTTTCCGAGCTGTTACCGGGACTTGAACCCGGGACCTCTTCCTTACCAAGGAAGTGCTCTACCACTGAGCTATAACAGCAAACCCTTTATATATATATAAGGTGTGGGCAAAGATGGATTCGAACCACCGAAGGCGTACGCCAGCAGATTTACAGTCTGCCCCATTTGGCCACTCTGGTATTTGCCCATTCAAATTTTCAATTCTTTTAAAGAACCCTTTCTTGTCGGAT
>JAIKZS010000104.1 GCA_024682035.1 Bacteroidaceae bacterium | reverse complement strand
TACTGATTCTTCTGACGCAGATTATAACAGTTATAATCTTTTCCTTTTAACTCCATCCATTGAAAAAGAATGGACAGAGCGTATCAGAACCAGTGTGTCGATTGATTTGGCCAATATGCGCTCTAACCTTTATTATAACGTAGGAGCGAAAGGCAAACTTTATATAAACGATGACAACATTTCTTCCGTTTCAATCATGGCTGGTATTGGTTCGTTCCCAGAGCTAACCTTCTTTGATCAAACGGCTCTACAAAACCTTTCACACACCAATGCTATGGTTGGAATTGATGCGCAATATCTTTTAACAGAGAATCTATATATTGGTCTTACTGGCAATTGGAACACATATTATAGTCCCTATAGAAACATGCAAGGCATCCTTATAGATTCCTATCGAAATATATATAGCTTAACCTTGCAACTTCACGTTGCATTTTAATATAATCGCCATGAAAAAACTATTAAATAAACTTGCCATCATAACACTTGCGACTTTGTTCTGTAATTGTAGCCAAGCACAAGTTGACGGCGAATACGGATTGTTTGAGTATCGCGAGATATACCTCCCAGAAGGGATCAAAGAAGCAAAACAATTAGGTCTGAATAATGTTAACGAAGATTGGGGTATCTGGGGGCACAACCTCTCTAAAGTCTTACCTAAAGAAACTTCTATGTCTATTTATGCAGCTGCTAATGGGACCCGAACAAAAGAGCAATTTTGTTTCTCTTCTGAGCAACTCTTTAATTACCTAGAAGAATATATTGATGAGAATTATTCGGGAAGCAAAACCCAACGTTTTGCTATTCTTCCTAACGATAATAGTTTAGTTTGCCAATGTGATCAATGCAAGAAAGCAGGTAACACTGCTAGTGACGCTTCACCGGCAGTATTTAAGTTCATAACACGATTAGCTGAGCGCTTTCCAAATCACTTGTTTTTCACCTCTCACTACCTAAGCACAAGAAGTTTGCCAAAAGACTCACTGCCAGAAAACACAGGCGTTTTGGTGAGTGCAATAGACTTTCCTTTAACGACCATAAGTACCCCACAGGAAAAAGAATTTGAGGCATTATTGAATGCTTGGAAGCAACATGTCAATCATTTGTATGTATGGGATTACATACAGAATTTTGATGATTATTTCACGCCCTTCCCTATTTTTGACGTTATGCAACACCGCATCTGGTTTTATGCCCAGAATGGGGTTAACGGTATCTTTCTAAATGGAAGTGGAGAAGACTTTAGCTCAATGAGCCGTTTAAAGACCTATGTCCTTGCTGATTTATTGAAGAACCCTACACAAGACATGAAACTGCTAATTAGAGACTATTGTCATGAGCTATTCCCTGTAACAGGTGACGAAATAGCCAGTTACATTTTCTTATTAGAAGCTACTACAGCAAAGAGAGGTAAGCCCCTCCCTATGTATGAAGGCGTTGAAAAAATTATGCAACAATATTTCTTACCAGAAGAGTTCAGTCCTTTCCACATACGCTTACTGGAACAGATACATCAAGTATCAGGAGAAGAACGTGAAGCTTTGGCATTGATGGTTCAAGCAATGTGTTTGACACGATTAGAGATTAAACGAGTAAACAAGCACATCCATAATGGAACTGCTAACTTATTAAGTTTATTGAATGACCTGGAAAACAATGGCATACATAGTTACAGTGAGTCATATTGGTCTATTCAAGACTACATTCGTGAATACCGAGAAATGATAGATCACGATTTAAATTTTGGTGACAAAAATCTACTTAAAGGCAAACAATTAGTGCCCCTTACTCCACTTGATGATGATTACAACGATATTTCCATATTGACAGACGGTCAGTTAGGTTTACCATCTAACTACCATTGTGGTCAGATGATCTCGTCAGCTAATCCTGCCCTCCGCATTTCTATCCCTCAGGTAAAGGGAATGAAAACTTTGCGCGTGTCATTTACGAAGAATGCCATCTTCCGCATCGCCCTGCCAAGACGAGTTGTTTTGAGTGTGGATGGCGTTCAGATAGCAAGTGTAATACCACTTCCAGCAGCAAATGCGCCCAACCGATCTGTTGTTGAGTTTAAAATACCTGCTTCTGCGTCGGGCAACCTCACGTTGACAATTGTACGAAATACAGATGTTAAAACAATGGCATTAGATGAAATTGAAGCCTTTTAAAAATTGATATATTTCAGTTTAGAAGCGTAAAGTATTATTAATGAAAAAACTATTAATATTATTAGTGGGACTCTTATTGATACTGGTTTCTTGCGTTAAGCAGTTGAAACCAGCTACAGTAATTGTCATTGATCCAATCCGTCATTATTACCCTATCATCCAGGGAGAAAAAATGTCCATTTCTTATGAATTGGAAAACACTTCGGACAACCCTTTGTTTATTCAAGAAATACAAACCAGTTGTGGCTGTATAATACCACGTGCCGAGTTACCTTTGGTTATCTTGCCCCATAGGATAGGTTTTGTAAACTTAGAATACAACACTATCAAGAACAATGGTTTTGTAAATCACTATGTTTATTGCTATGGCAACTTCCAAGACACCGTAGCAATTATGTTGCAATTTGATACCAATGTTGTGCCCAGTTCAGACTATACACGCGACTACGAACAATTGTGGACCGAACAAACTAAAGATTTACCAGCTCTTCGCGACGTTATTAATAGTTCTATTTCTCAGAAAGGTTATTACACTGAGACAGAAAACAATAATCAAGATAACACGGTTACCAATAACGGCATAGAATATATCGTTCCTTAAAAGCAAGGAATTTAGCCCATTACTTTCTTTTATCAAACCTTAAAAAGACACCTGCAAGTATGGTTCCACTAATACTATGCCAAGCGCAAGATATAGCGCAAGGTAAAACTGCTAATGGTTGAGCTGCAAAGAAAGTGCCAGCCAGTACTGTAGCCAAACCTGCATTTTGCATTCCGACCTCAATCGAGATAGTACGTTTCTTAGCTGTATTGAATTTGGCCAAAGTTCCTGCCGTCCAACCCATTAAATATCCTAAGGAATTGTGACAGAACACTACGGCAAACGTCCACAAGAACAAGAACAATCCACGAGCCACAAGATCATCATGAACTGTAGATACCACGCCACCCACTATACAAGCCAAGCATGTTACACTTAATCCGGGCATCAGCGATTGTATCTTAGGAAACACATCACGCTTAGAATATGTATAATTCAAGTAACAACCTATTCCTACTGGGATGATAGTAACAATCAAGATATTGATAAACATACCCACAGCATCTATCTCAATAATCTGACCAGCAGTCAGCTCCATCAACATGGGTGTCATCACTGGTGCCAATAAAGTAGATGCACAAGTCATTCCAACAGAGAAAGCCACATCACCATGACATAGATACGACATAATATTGCTAGATACCCCTCCAGGGCAGCAACCCACTAGCAGAATTCCCAGAGCCAAAGCTGGTTCTAACTGGAACACTCTTACTAACAAATAAGCTACACAAGGCATAATAAAGAACTGGGCACAGGCACCAATTAATATATCTAATGGGCGCTGTGCCAGTATCTTAAAATCATTGGTTGTTAAAGTAAGTCCCATTGTGAGCATGATAATGCCCAATATGACAGTTTGCGTGGTTCCACGCACCCATTCAAAAGCCGAAGGAAGAAAAAAAGTAAACACAGCAGCAGCTATTACCACCCATGAGGCATTAGCTGCTAACCAACGGCTCAATCTTTGTATCTTATCCATCCTAAATCTATTTTGTTACATCAAATCCCAAACGTACATTATCATATTGCTTACTCACCTCACCAATTACCCCCAAAGT
>JAIKZS010000021.1 GCA_024682035.1 Bacteroidaceae bacterium | reverse complement strand
GCGAGTTCTGCCCTATAAGTTAGATCGTCAGGATTAAGCTCAATAGCTTCCGTATAGTCATCCAACGCACGCTGAAATGCCTTAGCCTGCATAGCACATTGCCCACGTAAATAGTAAAATCTATCGTTCACCTTGCCATTCACAGCCTTATAATACTCTTCGTAATCCACCAATGCTGGACGATATTTTTCAGCATTTACGTATATACGTGCACGCTCCAACAAATAAGGAGCAGCTAGTTCAGTATAAGGTGGCGTAAAAGTTGCTATACATTTATCCATCAAAGCTATTACCTCGTCAGCAGGAGCTTTCATCAATTCCTTGCAATGTGCAGCACTGTACCAGGTAGCCGATGATGCTAACGAAGAAGCATTCACTTTCTCAATCGCTTTATATGCTTCATCATAGTTCTGCATAGCAAATAGAATATCGGCTTCTAACTGACTATACGCTGGCAAATCATTGGTTGCTATAGCTTCACGTATTTCGCCCAATGCTTTTTCAAGCGACCAGTCATTATAAGTGTTTTCTGGATTGGTAAGCAGATATTCATATATCAAGTTAGCTCGATTATAAAGCGTTTCTGCTTTGTCTGTTGTGACCTCTAAAGCTTTATCAAGATCAGCCTCAACCTTTGATAAAGTTGCTTCGTCTAAAGAATTGCTCAATTGAAAAGTAGCACGACGCACATATCCATCAGCATTGTTAGGGAATTTTGCGATGAAATCATCCAGCAACATACCATAGGATTCTTTGTTGCCTGATGATGCCATATAAAGCGTTACTAACGCTTGGTCTTCTGTGTCTGGCAATGCCTTTTTGATGCCTATGTTCAACAAAGAGCCATCGTTTAATGATAAAGCATTGATTTCTTGTGCCATGGCATAACGAGCATCCATAGCATAACATGTATTCTTATCAGCATCGTCAGATGTCTGTTGTGCCATCGCAAAGACTTGTCCGTTAGCATCCATCAAGGGGCAACTTACCATTTTATCTTGTAACGCGAGCTCTAAAGTATAATATTCATAAGCACCTGAAACACGCGAGCTTTCTTTCACAGTACCTTGTGTAGGAACAGTATTTTTTTGAGTAGAATATGGCAACAAATACACACGGCTTCCAGCAGTAGGAACATTAGAAGCCACCGTCAATGCAGTAACCTTCTGACCATTCAGAGCTACCTTAAATTTCAACACATCGTACATTTCATTAGCGCCCATGATTTCCTGCACCTCTAAGCGTTTCCCCTCGGCATTGACAATCTCGGCACGAGCAGCTCCTTTAAACAATGCGTAATCAGACAATGCCACACCGTCCTCACTCACAAAAAAGCCATTGCCTGTACCCAACATATTGCCGTCAGCCCCATAGGTAACAATAGAAAACACTGCTAACCTAGCCTCCTTAGCCCACTTAGGTGTCTGTGCTTGAGCCTTGACGGCAAACAAACAGGTAAAAAGCATTACGCATGCAAATACAATTTTGCGCAAAGCTATCCTATTTAAAATCCACTTCATAATTCCTTACTCTTTACTATTTAAACCTAACAATACTTTTGCATTTTGCAAAGCTGCTTCTGATATTGAATCACCACTCAGCATATGAGCAATCTCATCCACTCGTTCTTCGGAAGTGAGTCTTCGAATGTAACTCACCGTTTCATGCTCATTATCTTTCTTATATACCTTATAGTGTACCTTGCCTTTGGCAGCAATCTGAGGCAAATGAGTGATACTGATGACTTGATAATCATCATTTGCTTTTTTCCCAAGTCCTCCTCTAGACATGTCATCCATCATGGTAGCCATACGAGCAGCAATCTCGCCAGAAACACCTGTATCAATCTCATCGAATATGATGGTAGATAAACGAACTTCACCTGCCAACATCGCTTTAAGAGAAAGCATTACACGAGAAATTTCACCACCAGAAGCAACACTGGCTATGTCTTGTAATTGACCGTTTTTATTGGCACTAAACATAAATCTTACACTATCCATACCTTTATTATCAGGTACTTTGCGAGGTTCAATCTCAACCTTGAAACGTACATGAGGCATTCCTAACGGAACCAAGTTCTTCTCCATGCTTTGCTCTACTAACTTAGCAGCAGACGAACGGTTTTTAGTAATTTTTGCAGCCAATGCCAACAACTCTTGATAATAATGGTCACACAGCTGTGTCTGCTCACTTATATGGTCATCAGAAGATGTTATATTATCCAAACGCTGTTCATAATCAGCTTGAATCTCCAAAAGTTGAGCAACAGAATCAACATGATGTTTTTTCTCCAATGTATAGATGGTATTCAGACGCTCTGTTACCTCCTCAAGTCTTTGAGGATTAAACTCCACTTCTTCCTCTTTGGCTGCAATTTCATCAGCTATATCTTTCAGTTCAATGAATGAAGAATCTAATCTGTCAGCCAATTCAGCAGCAGGAGCATAAACACTGCCTATATTTTGCAATGAAGAACGACAAGCTTTTATTATCTGGAGTAAACTCTGCTCATCTCCATCCAACATTTGGGCCGACTGGAACAGTGCTGATTTAATTTCTTCAGCATGACTCAACATTTCTTCCTCTTGCTCCAATGCCTCTTGTTCATCAGCTTGCAGACGAGCATCCATCAACTGAGAAAGTTGAAAACGCACATAATCTTCGTCAGCCTTGTTGTGCTCTGCGTCATCCTTCAGTTGCTGTAAATATTTTTTCGCATCAATCCAAGAATTGTACAATTGCTTATAAGCATCCAAATCTTTATCATGATGAGCTAAGATATCTAGCACATCTAATTGGAAGCCCTCATTATCGAGCATTAAATTTTGGTGTTGAGAATGAATATCAATCAGCAATTCTCCCAAGGTCTTCATTTGTGAGAGCTGAACAGGTGTATCGTTAATGAAAGCACGACTCTTTCCAGTTGCATACACCTCACGACGTATGATACATTCATCATCGTAATCTAACCCATTTTGTTGGAAGAAGGAGTTTACAGGCGTGTGGCTCAGATCGAAATGCGCCTCTATTACACATTTAGGAGCACCTTGACGGATCGCTTTTGTATCAGCTCTTTGGCCTAACAGCAAAGCCAACGCGCCCAACATAATAGACTTGCCGGCTCCCGTTTCACCTGTAATAACAGAAAAGCCATTCTCGAATGTTATATCGAGCAACTCTATCAGGGCGTAGTTCTGTATATAAAGCGAACGAATCATTTATTCATCATTTCTCGTACACGTATACGAGTAAGAGCAGCTTTCGTGTTGAGGGTAAAATCGCTATTAAGAATCCAACTATAATAACCAGGATCTTTAGCTAATACATCTTTTACAAGCTGTCCCTTATATTTTCCGAAGTTAAACACCTCGGCGCCGTTGTCGTCATACACCATGCGTCCAGCAAAATCAACATTCTTTGTAAAAGATGAATAATCCGACAAGAACTTCATGTCATTTTGCAAATCTGGATATTTGTCAAGCTGAGCCTTAAGCACTTCATAAGTGGCACGTGTATCAGCTAATGCAGTATGAGCATCTTCTAGATTCTTGCCACAATAAAACTGATATGCAGCAGAAAGAGTTCGTTGCTCTTTCTTGTGGAAAATTACCTGCACATCAATGAAACGATGACGGGATAAATCCACATCAATTCCAGCACGTAAAAATTCCTCCGCCAAAAGCGGAACATCGAAACGATTGGAATTAAAGCCTGCTATATCAGCCCCTTCAAAATCTTTGGCAATATTTTTTGCTACCTCCTTAAATACAGGACACTCTTTCACATCATCATCATAGATGCCATGCACCTTAGAAGACTCTTCAGGAATGTGCATTCCAGGATTGATTCGCATTGTGTGTGCATCTTCGTTACCATTAGGCCACACTTTAAGGTAGCAAATCTCCACAATGCGGTCTTTGTTTATATCGGTTCCTGTCGTTTCCAAATCGAAGAATACAACAGGGTTAGTAAGATTCAGTTTCATAATTATTAGTCGTTCAACATCATTGGCATCAGCAACATCAAAAGGCTATCACCTTCTTCTTGATCTACTGGTTCAACAACGCCAGCCCTTGAAGGATCAGCTAATGCAAAAGTTACTTCGGTGCTAGAAATATTACTAAAGATTTCAAGCAGGAATGTGCCTTTGAAACCTATATTCATATTTGCGCCAACATATTGGCAATCCACCACTTCCTGAGCAGATGTAGAAAAATCGATATCTTGAGCAGAAAGAATAAGCTTGTTTTCGCTGATAGATAGTTTTACCAGACTACTTGCTTGAGAAGAGAAGATAGATACACGACGAATTGCGCTTAAGATACTCTGACGATCAAGCGTTAACAAGTATGGATTGTTTTGTGGAATAACAGAATTATAATTTGGATACCTCCCATCAATGAGCCGGCAAATCAGTCGATGGTCACCTACCGAAATCATTGCATTACGGTCATTGAAAACCACCTTAACCTCGCCTTCTTCTTTAGTCAGCAAGTTTTTCAGCAATACTGCAGGTTTCTTGGGTAGAATAAATGCAGCCTCATTATTCCCACAAGCAGCTTGGGTGCGATAGCGTACCAGCTTGTGACCATCAGAAGCCACAAAAGTAATATCCTGCTGTGTAATATCAAAATAAATACCGTTCATTACAGGACGAAGTTCATCATCGGCAGTAGCAAACAGCGTGCTAGCTATGGCCTTTTGCAACACATTTGGAGCAATCACCACTTGTGTGGTATTTTCACCCAAGTTCAAAGGTAGTGGATAGACATCGGCATTCTGTCCCATTAAGCTATAATGACCATTCATATAGCTTACTGTTACCTCCAAAGTTTCCTCATTCACCTCAAAAGTAAGAGGCTGGTCTGTACCTTCACGCAACGCATCAAGTAGTGTCTTTGCCGTTACAGCCACTTTACCATCTTTATCGCTTTCAGTCACCTCAACCTGAGTAGTCATTGTAGTTTCACCATCAGAACCTGTAATATACAATGTACCATCACGCAACTCAAATAAGAAACAATCAAGAATAGGGAGAGTATTCTTCGCGTTGATAACGCGACTAATGGCCTGAAGATGGCCTGCTAAGTCAGTGCTTGAAACGATAAACTTCATCATATTTTTCGATTTTTATTATTCTACATTACTTATGCAAAGATACATAAAAGAAATGAATCTAAAAATATTAATAATAGAAAATTAAGACATATTAAGAGGGTGCATCAAAAATGACGCACCCTCTCTGTTTTATATTATATTGTTACTTATTTGCAAGCACAACGAGGCTTAATCTGCTTGAAAAAATCATTACCTTTATCATCTACCAAAATAAAGGCAGGGAAGTCAACAACGTCAATTTTCCAAACAGCTTCCATACCAAGTTCTGGATATTCAACACATTCAATGCTCTTGATGTTGTTTTGTGACAGCACAGCTGCTGGACCACCGATAGATCCCAAGTAGAAACCTCCGTGTTTCTTGCAAGCTTCGGTCACTACATCAGTACGGTTACCTTTAGCAATCATCACCATTGAACCACCATGATCTTGGAACTCATCAACATAAGGATCCATACGATTAGCCGTTGTTGGTCCCATTGAGCCACAAGGCATGCCCTTAGGAGTCTTAGCCGGTCCAGCATAGAGTACTGGATGATTCTTGAAATAGTCTGGTAAATCCTCACCAGCATCCAAACGTGCTTTCAGCTTAGCATGAGCAATATCACGGGCCACAATGATAGTACCATTCAATGAAACGCGTGTAGCTACTGGATACTTAGAAAGTATTTTGCAAACTTCGCTCATTGGTTGGTTAAGATCGATTTTAACTACATCACCTTCACCTGCCTGACGCAATGCTTCTGGAATGAGTTCGCCTGGATTATCATCCAATTTTTCGATCCATATACCATCTTTGTTAATCTTAGTCTTGATATTGCGGTCGGCCGAGCAAGATACGCCCATTCCAATTGGGCAAGATGCACCATGACGAGGCAAACGCACCACTCTGATGTCATGTGCCATATATTTACCACCAAACTGGGCACCCAAACCGATATTAAAAGCTTCTTCAAGCAATTGTTTTTCAAGCTCTACATCGCGGAAAGCGCGTCCATATTCGTTACCTGTAGTAGGCAACTCATCATAGAAATGAGTAGATGCTAACTTCACTGTAAGCAGATTCTTTTCTGCAGAAGTACCACCGATTACGAAAGCGATGTGATAAGGAGGACAAGCTGCTGTGCCAAGACTCTTCATCTTATCAACCAAGAAAGGAATCAAAGTACCTGGATTTTGAATACGAGCTTTAGTTTCTTGGTACAAATAAGTTTTGTTAGCAGAGCCACCACCCTTGGTTACACATAAGAAACGATATTCCATTCCTTCTGTGGCCTCAAGATCAATCTGAGCGGGTAAGTTGCATTTAGTATTCACTTCATCATACATGTTCAAAGGCGCATTCTGAGAGTAGCGTAAATTCTCTTCTGTATAAGTTTTGTAAACACCTAAAGAGAGAGCCTCTTCATCGCAGTAGCCAGTCCATACTTGCTGTCCCTTTTCACCATGAATAATAGCAGTACCTGTATCCTGACAAGTAGGCAGTTGGCCTTTACAAGCCACTTCTGAGTTACGCAAGAATGACAACGCTACATATTTGTCGTTATCACTTGCTTCTGGATCAGAAAGAATTTTAGCCACTTGTTCATTGTGAGAACGGCGCAACATGAACGAAACGTCACGGAAAGCAGCATTCGCCATAGCAGTCAAGCCTTCTTTCTCAATCTTAAGGATAGGTTTTCCCTCAAACTCGCTTACCGACACATAGTCTTTTGTAAGCAGATAATACTCAGTCTTATCTTCGCCATGTTCAAACATGGGTTGATAGTGGAACGGAGGATTTGTTGCCATAATTACTTAATTTTATTTGGTTATAATACAATTATTTTATCAACGGTTTTAGACGTTCAATCAGTTCATTCCCCAATGCCGTTTTTGCTTTGATATGGTCCAATACTGCCGTCACAAACGTATTACTTTCAAAGGCACCACGAACTTGTTCAAAGTCTTGTTCCTTCTCAAATTTTGTACCATCAGCACCAAAGCCTGTCATTGAAGAAAGTGAAAATTCCTTTTTAGCATCTTCATATACCATCTTATCCAAACCTACAACAGCTTCTTGCCATTTATTAACAATAGAAATGATATCAGCAGCAGTAATTTTATCAGGATCTAAGTCATAAAACTCAAGCATAAGATCATAAGCCCAAGTCCACTCATAGGTATAATAATTGGTGTGCATACGCATGAAATCGGCATTGATTTCTTTCAGCTTGTTCACCTTGCCAGACTCAATATGGTCAAGTAACTGATCAACTTCACTCTTTGGAGCAATCAAGCCAGAAATATCCACCCATTCACCCCTTCCTATCGGTGTATCAGGTTTAAGGCGTTCACGTATCTCCTCGTCGCTCTTAAAAGTCATGCCTTCAAGTCGCTTAATAACGGAATTACCCAAAAACTTATTAATGCCAGTCTTATAGAATTTTATACCATTTACCAATGATGTATTACGTATCTTGGCACTTTGATAAGAGTACTCGTCAGACAACACACCAGATGCATGCTGGATGTCTTTAAGTATTTTACATCCCTTGTACATCTTCTGTATGGTATAAGGACTCAACAGGTTGTAATTTATGCAATCCAACTTATTCGGATCAGTTCGCTTATCACGCTTAGGCCATTTCTGCGCATCACGAATAGTTCCTACACTACGCAAGTTAACGCCAGGCACCAGATAAGTAGTATCATTCTTCTCAATAAGATAACTAAATGGCAAATTAGACGTATCCGAATGATTGATATGGCGCCCCATCACCAGTGAGAAAGAGCCCACCCTAGAAGGCCATAGGATATAAGAGTCAGAAGATGTCTTGGCACCACGCTCTAAAATTCCCTGATGAATAGGACCCAACTTATACATATGGTTACTTTGGTTAGACCCCGAACCTGCATTCATAAATGAGAACATACCAGCTATTAGAAGCGTAGATTTATGATGCGTAACGGTAAATGGTCCTGCAAAAATAGCACACGCTTCACCATTTTCTTCCTGGCAATTACTGAAAAACAAAGAATCGGAGGCAGAATAGCTATGCCCCATTGCACATGCTTGTCCTACAAAACAGCGAGTCAGCATGGCGCCATCATCAAGCTTAGAGCCCGAAGAAATTATAAAATCATCACAAATTACATTATGCCCTATATAAACAGGAGCCTCCTTGTTAGAATTCACAGAGCCATTGTTCAAACGATTGGCCCCAACTATCTTAGCATAAGATCCTATGCGAACATTAATAATTGTACCCACATTCATAATGGTTACATGATCAGCGATGTCACCTATTTCTGAAGAATGCTTGGTAGAATAATAATCGGCTATTTCACGCAAACGCACAGCTAATTCTGGGCGATGCCTGTACATTGCCATAATATAGGCCAATTGTGCTGACAATTTATCACTTATGGCTACCTCACGTCCACCGGTTTCATTCAACACCGAAACCTCTACACCATTGCCAAACCTAGTCTTGCCATCAACAACAATACTATCTACATTCTCAATATAAGTATTGTCACCAATAGTATAATTTGCAATGTAGTTGTGCACATCCTTGATATAGCAGGCATTTCCCACCGTTACATTGTGCAACGTTACATGTCGTAATCCTGCATGCTTAAGAATTCCACCCTTCATAGGGAATTCGCCTTGTAGCGAACCAATGCGAATATCACCGGAAAAATGGGCATGCGCAACATACTGCGGGGCGAAATCGGGAGCCACACACACCCGATTCCAGTCTGTGGCTGTACAGCCTTGCATTTCAAGCTGTGCCACCTCGTTGGTTGTTAAGTTTCTGTAGTTCATTTTACTGTTCTTCAGTTTGAGGATAAAGGAAATCATTATAAGGATACTTCTGCACATGCAGTTCTCTCACTCTCCTATATAGGCCCTCCCTCAGATTATCAATGTTTGTTTTTTCTTTAGCGGAAATAAAAATACAATCGTCTTCCATCTTGGCCATCCAAGAATTCATCAGTTCTTCCAAAGACACATTATCCTTTGTCTTTGGAGTTAAATCAAAAGGATCCTTCTCTATAAACTTATAAGCATCTACCTTATTAAAAACAACTAAGGTAGGCTTTCCACCAGCATCTATTTCAGCCAATGTTTTATTCACTACTTTTATATGCTCTTCAAAATCTGGATGTGATATATCCACCACATGCATTAGCAAGTCGGCTTCACGCACTTCGTCAAGTGTTGACTTGAAAGAGTCAACCAAATCAGTGGGCAATTTACGAATAAAACCTACTGTGTCACACAGCAAGAAAGGCAAGTTATCAATCACTACTTTGCGAACTGTAGTATCGAGCGTGGCAAAAAGTTTGTTTTCAGCAAACACTTCACTCTTAGCCATCAAGTTCATCAAAGTTGATTTGCCTACATTTGTATAACCCACTAATGCCACTCGGATCATGCGTCCTCTATTCTTGCGCTGGGTTGACATTTGTTTGTCAATATCGACCAGTCGTTGTTTAAGCAACGACATACGGTTAAGGATGATACGACGGTCCATCTCCAACTGGGTTTCACCAGGGCCTCGTAATCCTACCATGCCTTTACCACCACCAGCACCAGATCCACCTCCTTGGCGTTCCAAGTGCGTCCATAATCGCTGCAAGCGAGGCAACATATATTTATATTGAGCCAATTCCACCTGTGTCTTAGCACTAGCAGTTTGGGCACGCATTGCAAAAATATCAAGAATAAGAGAAGTCCTATCCAAGATCTTCACTTTCAGCATTTGTTCAATATTGCGCAGTTGTTTGGGTGAAAGTTCATCATCAAAGATAACCATACCCACCTCACGTTCAGCATCTTCCTCATCCAGAATATATTGTTTTATCTCCTGCAGCTTACCTTCGCCGACATAAGTTACTGCATGTGCCTGCACCAGTTTCTGAGTAAACCTGCGCACCACTTTTGCTCCAGCTGTTTCTGCTAAAAATTCAAGTTCGTCAAGGTACTCGTTTGTTTTCTGTTCATTTTGGCGTTGGGTAATAAGGCCCACCAGCACAGCAGTCTCGGTTTTAGCTTCAGATATAATAAATTCTTTCATCAAAAAACTTTGTCAATTCTACAACATGGCAAAAATAATAAAATCCTATTAAAAACCAAGCATCATTAGGAAACAATTTACAAGAAGAATAGTGATGCGCCTATAACACTAATGACAGCACCAACTATTTCAAGAGGTTTGACCTCTTGTTTGAACAGCAGGTGAGCAGGCCAAATTATAAGCACAGGAGTCAGGGCCATTAGTGTAGAAGCGATACCAGCTTCGGTATATTGCACAGCCATCAACGACAAAGACACGCCAATGAACGGTCCTGTTAGTGTGGCACCTATGGCAGCTTTCATTCCTTTCCCATCACGAAGAGCGACAGGCAATGTGTAAAATTCTTTATTCAAGGCCATAATGAACAAGAATCCCAAGCTACCGGCAATAGCTCTAATAAAAGTAGATGCAAATGGTAAAAAGTCGCTAACAGCCTCCATACTATCCGGAACGCCAGCTTCATAATAATTCATGCCGACTTTACTGAGCACCAATCCAAGACCCTGTCCTACGCCTGCTCCAATGCCAAACAGAACGCCTTTCAACGGAAGTTTTAAAGCCACTTTATGGTGGCTTTCCTTATTGCCCTTATTCAGTACAGACATGCCTATACCTGTTAGGGTAATAATCATTCCTATCCACGCTTGCAAATGCAAGTGTTCACCTAGCAGAATCCAACTTGCGAATGCTGCAGTTGGCGGAGCTAATGTCATAAACAGCTGTCCGAAACGAGAGCCAATTAAAACATACGAATTAAACAAGCAATAATCTCCAAAGACATAACCCACCAATCCAGACAATAGTAGCCACATCCAAGCTTGTATGTTGGCAAATTGGGGAAGAGGAGAACCTGTAAATATCCACAATGTACCTCCAAGCAAACAAAGTGAAAGTAACATGCGAATAACGTTTAGTTGTAAAGCTCCGAGGCGTTTACTTGCTACTTCAGAGCAAAGGGCTGTGATGGTCCAAGAGAATGCCACCACCAGCGATATGGTTTCGCCTAAATACAACATCGTGTGGTTGAGATAAACCATTATCCCCGCAAAAAAGCGGGGATAAAATGATTAGTATTATTTCACCTGAATAACCAAATATTTGCTGGTGCTCCAGAACTGAGTTGGATTGGTGATATTCAAGGTAAGTTCACCCTTTTCATCTTTTACCAATGAATAAGAGTTTGCCGGATGACTGGTAAGAAGATTTGCTGATTTAGAATACAAACGAATTTCTTTGGTAGTACGAATATCACACTCTGTGAAATAATTCATATTGGCTTCATCGCTCTCCAAAATCTTACCTTTTTTAAACAACCCATCGCCTGTAATAATCTTTTGTTCCTTCAGCTCTGATTTGGTACCAAACACAAACCAAGCTGTATGCAAAGCACGGTCTTGTTGTGCTACCACTTCACTCTTAGCTACATTTTCAGCATGTAAATCTTCCGTAACTGCTGTAAGTTCACTCACAGCGTCATCCAATTCTTGGATACGAATATTTTTGGCCATCAGCTCTTCCTGTAATGAAGCTATCTCTGCTGCTTTCTCCTCCAACTGTTTGGTGAATGACTCAACTGCCTTTTTCAACTGTGAGTTCTGATTCTTGCTGCTTGACAGCTGAGCACTCAGCTTCTGAATCTGATCACGATTTTCCTGCATAGTTTTCTGAATGAACTCAATATCGCGAGCTATCTGCTCTTTAGCGCTAACAGCTCCTTCAGCAATAGAACCACGTTGTAAATCAACACGATTTTCTGCTTCGCTGATCTGGCGGAAACCTTCAGTTATCTGATTAAAGGTACCCATCATATCATCTAATTCAGCATCACGTGAGCTCAACACGGCCATCAAAGAATCTTTCTCTGCCTGTAATTTTTTGCTACCACCACCCAGTCCATCACATGAGGTGAAGCAAACGACAGCAGCCATCAAAGTAAAAATAAACTTTTTCATACGCTTAAACAATTATTTTCCAGCCACTACAATCACAAATTCACCGCGTGGCTCGGTTTCGGTGAAATGAGTTATTAATTCTTCAAGAGTGCCCCTAACCGTTTCTTCGTGCACTTTTGAAATTTCTCTTGACACAGCAGCTTGACGATCGTGACCAAACACTTCTCCAAATTGGGTCAATGTTTTGAGCACTCTGTAAGGCGACTCATAAAATACCATTGTACGGGTTTCTTCTGCTAAATCATTTATGCGCGTTTGGCGCCCTTTTTTCTGTGGAAGAAAACCTTCGAAACAAAAACGGTCGCAAGGCAATCCGCTATCAACCAAAGCAGGTATACACGCTGTTGCTCCTGGCAAACACTGCACCTCAATGCCTGCTTTTGAACATTCTCTTGCCAGCAAAAACCCTGGATCAGAAATGCCTGGTGTACCTGCATCCGACACCAACGCCACCTTTTCACCTGCCAACAAGCGCTTTACCAAAGGCTCTACGGTTTGATGTTCATTAAACTTATGATGAGCATACAAAGCACCATGTTGAATATCGAAATGCTTGAGTAGAATACCAGAGGTACGAGTATCTTCTGCCAAAATTACATCCGCTTCTTTCAGTATACGAATGGCTCTGAGAGTCATATCCTCCATATTTCCTACTGGTGTAGGTACGATATACAAAATACCTGTCTTCATGCTCTAATCAAAAAACAGCAGCAAAGTTAGAAATAAATCGGCGAAAATAATAATATAGTTTATAAAAGTATTACATTTGTAACTAAATTTAGTACTTTGTATGGAGGTGTATTCTGAAAATAATATGCAAGAAACCCGTCGAAGAGGCCGTATAGAGGTAATTTGCGGATCAATGTTTTCTGGCAAAACAGAAGAATTAATACGACGCATGAAACGTGCCAAGTTCGCCAAGCAGAAAGTGGAGATTTTTAAACCGGCCATTGATATCCGGTATTCAGAAGAGGATGTAGTTTCTCATGAAGGTAACAGCATTGCCTCTACTCCCCTTGATTCATCGGCCAGCATACTGCTCCTCTCTTCCGACATTGATGTTGTGGGTATTGATGAGGCTCAGTTTTTCGACAATGGTTTACCTGACATTTGCAAACAATTGGCCGACAATGGGGTACGCGTAATTGTTGCTGGACTAGACATGGACTTTCGTGGAGTACCTTTCGGGCCAATGCCACAACTGATGGCCATCGCTGATGAGGTGACCAAAGTACACGCCATTTGCGTACAATGTGGCGACCTAGCCATGTATTCACATCGAAAAGTGAGTGGAGATAAACAAGTGATGCTGGGTGAGACACAAGAATATGAACCTTTATGCAGGGCATGTTATAATAAAATAAAGAAATAAACACTATGCTTGAAAAAAAGATTACTTTCGACAGCTTTATCCGAGCCATTACGGCCATTTTGATAGCAGTAGCAATTCTCATGGTACTCAACAGACTGAGTAGCGTTTTATTACCCTTCTTTGTTGCATGGCTCATTGCATATCTGATTTTTCCGTTAGTAAAATTTCTCCAGTACCGTTGTAAAATGAAGTACCGCGTACTGGCTATTATATGTGCCCTCATTTTAGTAACTGGTGTGGGATTCGGAATTTTCTATCTTATTATTCCCCCAATGGTTACTGAATCGCTACGCATGAAGGATTTATTAATTGCCTATATAGAATCATCTCCTTCTGATGGTGTCCCTGCACTCATCCACGAATTCATCCAAGAGCATTTAAATGTAGAAGAAGTTAAAGCTCTGTTTCAACGTGAAGATTTCCTCAATGCCTTGCGAAGCACTCTACCTAAGGTTTGGGCTGTGGTAACTGAAAGCATCAATGTGGTGTTCAGTTTTTTCTCACTGATCATGATATTACTCTATACCATCTTTATCTTAATTGATTATGAAAGCATTTCAGAAGGATGGGTAAATTTGGTTCCTCAACGCTTTCGCCCTTTCTGCGTAAAACTTGTTGGGGATGTTAAAGACAGCATGAACAAGTATTTTCGAGGACAAGCAATAGTGGCATTATGTGTAGGCATTTTGTTCTCTATTGGCTTCCTTATCATTGATTTTCCATTGGCCATAGGATTAGGATTATTTATAGGTTTCCTCAATATGGTGCCCTATCTGCAAATTGTAGGTTTTATTCCTACCATCATTTTGGCCATCCTAAAATCTGTTGACACAGGAGGCAACTTCTGGTTCATACTTTTGTCTGCTTTAGCTGTTTTTGCTATTGTTCAAGCAATCCAAGACACATTTCTCACGCCTAAAATTATGGGAAAGGTAACAGGATTAAGTCCAGCCATTATCTTACTCTCACTTTCCATTTGGGGCTCACTGATGGGCGTGATGGGTATGATTATAGCTTTGCCTATTACATCATTATTAATTGCATATTACCAAAAGTATATTATTAGCAAAGAACAAACAAAGATTCAAGACACAGACTCTGATGGGTAAGTATCCGTATGCCTGATTATTTCAATAAAGGTATTTCAATATTGCTTTGCTGATCAAGGTAAAGGGTTTGATGAGCCACACGTGTCTTGTCTTGCACTGACCAAACTCCTGCATAATTACTGTGCACACTGTATTGAGGGAAATCTGATGACGAAATATCAAGTCTGATTTTACTGCCTTGTTGCAATTGCCACATGATGGGTAACGACTCAATATGCAACTCCACACCACTCCCTGGTATATAGGTTTGACGTGCACCAAGCGGATGGTTGCGGAAACCTAATGTAGTAATGCCCGTTCGTATATTATAAGTCCGACCATCTGGAAAAACTTCAGAAAGCTTATAAGTAAACGCAGTATCATCACAATCAGAGCTGACATGCAGGTTTATTTTCACCTGACCTGCTATGAGTAGAGGCTCAGATAAGGGAGATGAAACGAAAGACAAAACATCTGGTCGATAACCTGGCTGTGGTTGTAACTGACTACCTCGACGTGTTGACGAATTAAACAGAGTTTCGCCCCCTACAGAAAGTACTGGGTTTTTAGGATCGTAATCGTATTCTATTTTTGTGGTCTCTCCCCTTTCCTCTATCAGTGCTCCATCTTTATCCAAGTAGTACATGACAGATTGGACATTATCTTTCATAGGCCAAGCACTCAAACTATGCCATTTATCCTCACCTATAGCATACACCATAACATTAGGTTTTGGAACATCTTCTTTCACCAGCAAATCATAGAACCACTGGAACTGCAAAGTGGTTAGATTTATGTCGGTAGCGTGTTCAGTCTGACCTATTTGCGGAGTAATGACATGCGAGTGGTTCCAAGCGCCCACTATGAGCTGACTTTTAGCTTTAGTTGCCTCTGATAAAAGATTATAGCCTAATATCGTGCCCTCTTGATGATGATCAAAATGACCAGCTACTACCACAATAGGCACTTTGATTTTGGGTGGAATGCTACGCAAAGTTTCCCATACCCCTTGGTGCCAATACAAATCGTTATAATCTGTATGTTCAATCCAATCACGATACCAAGGCAATTCTACTCCGAAATAGTGAGTGTCCATCTGCGACTGTGGCATATAGGCCATTTGTTCAAAATAAACTTTTGTATTATCAGATTTAGCAGGTTTTTGCTTAATTTCTTCAGCATTGTCTATTGCCCAAGCCGTTAGGATATCTTGGCGGAATGCCCCATTACTATACGCTGAAAGATGACGATCTATACCATAGTGATGTAAAAAGATACCTTTTACCTTTTCAGGAACTACATCTGCTATGATCCAAGCTGTTAACGCTGTATATGATTCTCCGAAAAGGCCAATATTCTTACACCAAGGCTGTGCAGCAACCCAATTCACCAGCGCCAGTCCATCGGCACGCTCATTCACATTGGGTTCATATATACCTTCTGAGCCACCTTTGCCTCTACAATATTGCATTATATAAGCAATGCCACGAGAGGCATATTCACGTCCCTGAACGTCAGTATCTTCCAAACCATAATATGTATATGGTGTACGAGTAATCAATACGGGCCAAGGACCAGCAGTGGTAGGTTTATAGATACGTGTCTTTAAATTTAGTCCATCAGTTGTCTGTACATCAATCAACTGGTACTCATACCCACATACCCGAGGCGCAATTTGTGTTGAATCAGGAGCAATCGAAACAGAAGAATGGCGCAGCATCTCTTTATAAGCATCCAACTGAGTCTGGGTAAGCTGCTGGGCCTGAATGGACAAAGAAGCAATCAATGCCAATATTTGAAATAAAAATCTGTGCATAAATAAACTTTAAAAAAACTATACAAAGATACAGAAAATAATGATTAGTAGAAATAATTAATCGTCTTTCTTTGTTTAAAATGAAAATGGAACAATTAATAAAAAATATTAGTCAGGAAAAAAATAAATTGTACATAAAATGTTGTGGATAGAACAGTAAACGACTTAGTAGTAGTAAAACGGTGGTCTTCCAATACTAACGAGCCCGATTAGTTCTACTAAAAGACATGGATAGCACAAAAAAATCTCATATGCGCACGTAAAGAAAATAGGACATGATATATTTGCAGGTGTGACAAATAATGAGTAAATTTGCAATCGAAAGGTGATTATCACAATTCAAACTGTCAGTTATGAAAGTAATTATTTTACAACATGATATTAAATGGGCCTGTCCTGCAGACAATCACAAGCATTTAAAAGACTTGTTAATGCAACAGCCTAAGGCCGACTTATATGTATTAGCCGAGATGTTCTCTACAGGCTTTGCAACAGAACCTGTGGGTATAGCAGAAAAGGATGGGGCTTCTTTGACTTGGATGAAACAAATGGCTATTCAATTGAATGCTGCCATAGCAGGTAGTGTAGCAACTGAGGAAAACGGCAAATTTTACAACCGTTTTTACTTTGTTCAACCAGACGGCACTGTAACGCATTACGACAAGCATCACTTGTTTACCTATAGTGGAGAAGATAAACGCTTCACACGTGGCGAAGAGCGAGTGGTGGTTGAATTTCGTGGGATAAGATTTATGCTGGAAGTATGCTACGACTTGCGTTTCCCTGTATGGAGCCGCAACAAAGGGGACTACGATGCCTTGATTTATGTAGCCAGTTGGCCATCTAGTCGTGTAGAAGCATGGAAAGCTTTATTAAGAGCAAGAGCTATTGAAAATCAATGCTTTGTAATAGGTGTAAACCGTGTAGGCTATGATCCTAAATGTGAATATCAAGGAGGATCTGCCATTATTGACCCTTACGGACAAACATTGGCATCTCCTTCTGATTTTCTGGAAGCCACAGCAGCCGCAGAACTTGATCTGAATGAACTGGAAGCTTTCAGAAAGAAATTCCCCGTACTGAACGATGCCGACAGATTTATCATAGAACAATAAGAATTAAAAGTATATAAATGAAGAAGATCCTTTTATTAGGCGACGAGGCTATAGCCCTTGGAGCGCTACACGCTGGATTGAGTGGCGTGTATGCATACCCCGGGACTCCCTCGACCGAGATTACAGAATTTATACAAGCCTCTCCATTGGCTAAAGAGCGAAAGGTAAGAAGCCGTTGGTGTACAAACGAAAAAACTGCTATGGAGGCCGCATTAGGCATGTCATATGCTGGTAAGCGAGCTCTAGTGTGTATGAAACACGTGGGTATGAACGTATGTGCCGATGCTTTTGTCAACTCTGCCATTACAGGAGTAAATGGTGGCGTGATTGTACTAGCAGCAGATGACCCATCCATGCACTCCTCTCAAAATGAACAAGATTCACGCTTCTATGGAAAATTTGCAATGATCCCAATAATGGAACCAAGCACACAACAAGAAGCATATGACATGATGCCTAAAGCATTTGCATTGTCAGAGTCTCTTAAATTGCCTGTGCTGATGCGCATCGTAACACGTATGGCACACTCGCGTGCAGCTGTTGAAATAGGCGAGCCGATAGAGCAGAACCAGCTTAGCCCTGATAACCAGCGTACGCACTGGGTTTTATTGCCAGGCAATGCTCGCCGTCAATATCTGTCATTAATCGACAAACAACCGGCTATTGAAGAAGCTGCAGAAATGTCTGCTTTTAATCAGCTTTTCTTAGGTAAGCAAAGCGCACTGGGTATTATTGCTCCTGGCACAGGTTTCAATTATGTACAAGAAACGCATGCAGCAGATATATCTGTTCTGAAGGTCTCTCAATATCCATTACCAACTCAAAAAATAAAAGAGCTCGCCAGTCATTGTAGTCAAATAATGATTGTTGAAGACGGACAACCGTTTGTTGAAGAACAGGTGAAAAGCATTTTAGGTGCTGGCTATCCAATAATTGGCCGACTTACGGGCGTATTACCTCGAACAGGCGAATTAAATCCCGATAACGTAGCTAAGGCTTTGGGTATTGATAACCATGCTGCTTTTGAACCTGCAAAGAATATGGCCGGTCGTCCACCTCAATTGTGTCAAGGATGTGGACACAGAAGTGTTTACCAAGCTCTTAATGAGGTGGCTAAAGAATATGAAGACCCTCGCATCTTTGGTGA
>JAIKZS010000018.1 GCA_024682035.1 Bacteroidaceae bacterium | reverse complement strand
TGATGAGAGACCTATTTTCTGAACAACTAGTGTGATAGTACCTTGCTTCGTGTCTGCTTCAGCAATAGTCAATGGAATACGTTCACCTTTCTCGCCGACTCTGATAATCACGAAGTGGCCAGCCTTGCGAGACTGGGCGATTAGGGGTGCTTCAACAACAATCTTAAATACCTTTTCGGAGTATTGCTCCTTGTTGACGATTTTGTTCATTTTCTTTATAAATTGGTCGTTATAATTACGGATTTCTTTCTTTTTGATAGAATGGTGCAAAGATACTGCTATTATTTGATATAAAGAAGAAATCTGTAAAAAAAATGAACACTGCGTTGGGCAATGTTCATTTTTAACAGTCTATTATCATCTTTTGAGTCTGTTGGCACCGTCCTTTTAAGCAAAAGGTCTGTGGCACTAACAAGATGTCAATCTATGTACTCAAATCCAGTATATGGCACCAATGCCTTTGGCATGCGAATACCCTTGTCTGTTTGGTTATTCTCCAGCAAAGCGGCTACGATGCGAGGCAATGCCAAAGCAGAACCATTCAGGGTGTGGCACAACTCCACTTTTTTGTCGGCAGTGCGATAACGACACTTCAATCGGTTAGCTTGATAAGTGTCAAAATTTGATACAGAGCTTACTTCCAACCAGCGCTGTTGTGCCTCGGAATATACCTCGAAGTCATAGCAGATGGCAGCTGTAAAACTCATGTCACCACCACACAATCGCAGAATACGATAAGGCAGTTCCAACTTCTTAAGCAAACCTTCTACATGTTCCAGCATTTCTTGATGACTCTGTTGTGAGTGTTCTGGTTTATCGATGCGTACCAATTCAACCTTTGAAAACTCATGCAAACGGTTTAAGCCACGCACATCTTTGCCGTAAGAACCAGCTTCACGACGGAAACATTCGGTATATGCACAGTTCTTGATAGGCAGATCCTTCTCATCTAATATTACGTCACGGTAAATATTGGTAACAGGAACTTCTGCGGTAGGAATTAAGTAAAAGTTATCAACCTGGCAGTGGTACATCTGGCCCTCCTTGTCGGGCAACTGTCCTGTGCCATAGCCGGAATCCTCATTTACCACTGTAGGTGGTTGAATTTCACGATAGCCACTTTTGCCAGCTTCGTCGAGGAAAAAGTTGATCAGTGCACGTTGCAAACGGGCACCTTTACCTTTATATACGGGGAAACCTGCTCCCGTTATCTTTACACCCAAATCAAAGTCAATCAAGTCATACTTCTTGGCCAACTCCCAATGGGGAAGGGGATTAGAAATACCCAATGAAGGATTCACATTCCAATTGCCAACTGTATCACCTTCTGTACATTCCTTCAAATTGCTTTTAACCACCAAGTTATCCTCGGCAACGGCACCTTCAGGAACCAGATCATAAGGAATATTAGGAATGGTATAAAGTAATTGTTTCAAGTCATCGGCTGCTTGATCCATTTCGGCCTGCAAGGTTTTGTTGGTCTCTTTCAACTCTGCCACACGTTTCTTTGCAGCTTCAGCCTCTTCTTTTTTGCCCTCCTTCATCAGCATGCCAATACTCTTCGAGAGTTTGTTGGCTTCAGCCAAATTGGTGTCCAAAACGGTCTGCGTCTTTCTGCGTATATCGTTTTTCTCCAGTACCTTTTCTATGGTCTCTTTTGCATTGCTGAAATGCTTTTTCTCCAATCCCTTTATCACCTTTTCGGTGCTTTCAGTAATTTGTTTAATGGTAAGCATAGCCTAAACTTATTGTTTGTTCTAATTTTTTATAAGAAAGGGATGCAACCTTTCCAATCGCATCCCTTCCGTTTATTCATAATAAACTGCTTCGTCGTTATGCCTCTGCCACTACTTCAGCTGGGATAACATTAACAAAGCGCTTGTCCTCACGCTTAACCTGGAACTGAACAGTTCCGTCAACCAATGCGTAGAGAGTGTGGTCGCTACCCATACCGATATTCTTACCAGGATGGAACTGAGTACCTCTCTGACGAACGATAATGTTGCCGGCTTTGCAAGCCTGGCCACCAAACAACTTAACGCCTAATCGTTTGCTATGTGATTCGCGTCCGTTCTTTGAACTACTAACACCTTTTTTATGTGCCATATCTTTTTCTTCTTTTTAATGTTTATGCAATAATTTCTTTGATAACTATTTCGGTAAATTGCTCACGATGACCGTTTAACTTGCGCATACCTTTTCTTCTCTTTTTGTGGAAGACCAGCACCTTTTCGCTTTTTACCATTTTTGATTTTACCTCAGCAACAACTTTTGCACCTTCTACCACAGGAGCACCAACGGTAATGGCACCTTCGTTGTCAACTAATAAAACTTTCTCAAACTCCACAGTATCACCAGCCTCAACATCGTGCAAGAGGTTGACGAAAATCTTCTTGCCTGCCTCTACTCTATATTGCAGGCCCTTGATTTCTACAATTGCGTACATTTATTTATAATTGTAAAAGTTAGCTCCGTCGGGTGGTTGACCACCTTTGTCAATCGCTTAATCGAACCCGATGCGGAATAATTGGCTGCAAAATTACAACAATTATTCGTAACAACAAACATTTTCTTCATATTTTTATCAGGTAAATTGATAAAGTATCCACATAAAGATGCTGGTAAAGATAGAAATAAAACCAGTAATGAAGAAAACAAACACTATGGTGTTGGCGCTCATATATATTAAACAACGTTTCATCGTTTCTTTCCAGCCTAGGTTAAAAAATTGTTTCATGTCCCAAATCATGACCGCCATACCAGCTCCTAAATCAAAGCCAGGAGTAAAATCTGAGGTCTGTGTGCCAAGTAAGGTGAAAAACTGTAACCACAATATTTGTCCACCAAAAATGGTAAATACTATGATATACTCTGCCAGGTTTGTTCGCATGTTCACCAGCGTATAGCGGAAACTCCTGCGCGTGCAGAACACCAGTATAGGTATTATCATAATAATGGAAACGGCCTTGTTCATGTCAAAAAAACCTATCACTAATTCTCCCATCGAGTAGAGTATTGTGCCCTCATGGTAATACTTTTCCTTGAATTTTTCTACTACAGCAGCGTTCCGTGCTGCCATTTTAGCCAATGTGGCCCATATACTATTATTGTCATTCAAATTATCCAATAATACAATTGATAGCTTTACACTGTCAGCTCGTGACATACCAGCCTCAACTTGACTCATTAACAAGATGCTGTCTTTAGTGCTCATAAAAATCCCTGAATGTTGAGACTTTAATATGCTGTCGGCCATTTCCAAAGCCATTTCAGTATTGTACTTGCGCTTGATTGCTATTATTTCATTGGCTAATTTGTTTATTGTATTCAGCTGGGGTATCACTTCAGCATTCAGACTGTCGGTCGTCATTTTTTGAACGATTTCTGGAATCTCCTCAAGATTTGGCTCTTTCTTTTGCTTGACAAACGATGCTGGGTCTAACAGATGGGCTGTAATGAGGTAGATAGTAGTCATGACAAATAATGTTTGAAATGGCTTGTGATAATCTTTGCGCCTTCCAGCCAAGTAATCACGCATCATATAGCCCGGTCGCCAAAACAACTCCAGGAAATTGCGTAAAAAACCGTGCTCAATATTTATGGCTTCTGATAAAAAGTTTTTGAGTAAGTTTTTTAAGTCAAAACGTTCAGTTTTATTGCTTTGCCCGCACGTAGGACAAAAGTTGCCTTCATAAGTTTCGCCACAATTAATACACACGTGTTGTACTATACTGTGCTTTGGCTTGTGCGACACACCCCTTATTTGCTTGAAATGCACCCATCGGGTATATTTTCGTATGTGTCGTGTCAATCTGTTATACAGGTAGTAAGGATAGGGTTGACTAAGCAGTGGTAACAGTTTGATGTCTTTTAATAATTGACGATAAGGTAGTGTTTTGAGTGATTGTTCTGGTGTGGTGCCATCCAACCATCCGCAGAATTGAACTTTTGCTTTCATGGCTGCTCTCTGGGTTTCCACAGAATTACCAACCACTAAAGCATATTTCTTCTTACCTTTTAATTCCTTTAGTCTTTTTCTAATATTTTTCTCAGAAGGTGATAAATCGACTACCTTTGCGCCTGTTGCGCAAATTTGCTCCTTCACGGTCGATAAATCATCACCGCTTAGCTTCTCATCAAATAGATAATATAGATAATCTTTCATGAAAATAAGATCCCATTCATTACAGGCTGTCAAAATTCGTCATAAAAAATGATAAATGCAATTTTGCATGTAAAAAAATAATACATTTTCTGCTATGCCACCTATTTATATATTAAATACTCTGTTGGTTGACGCATTTCTGGTGCCGGTATATCTTCTATTTTGGGGCAGCGTATAAAGAATGGGTTAATAACCTTTCGTCTTTATCTCATTTTTTTCGTTTTTATGTTTATGTAGCACTTGCTTTGTTTATTTTTTTGTTTCTTTGTAATGCTAAACTATGCACGTGAAATAATATGGGAACATTTGACAAAGAAATATCTTTGATGAGGAGGAAACCTTGGCTGGTGGCTATGATTAGTGCTTTTTTCGTGGCCTATCCCAACAATGCCTGGTTGATATGTGACCTTGATATGTTCGTGAAGCCAGATGAAGTTTTGCCCTTCTTTATTTTCTTTTTTTGTAGATTAGCATATTTCTGCCTGTTAATATGGATTATTTTAAGATATGATTATAAGCATATCACTAGCATTCATTTTACCAAGCATGTCTGGGTTAATTTGTTGCTCACATTGGTAGGTTTTGGCATTTATTATGCCGTTACACAACTTACAGTAAGTTACGATCATTTCTTTAGCATCTTGTTCTTCCAGTTTATCGTGATATGGCTTATCACAGCTTTTACCAGCTATATCAATGTGCTTTTTGATTATCAATTAAAGAAAGAAAAAGAAATAGAACGGCTTCAGATAGAGAACCTTGAAAGCCGATGCAACGCACTCACAAACCAAATAAATCCTCACTTCTTCTTTAACTCATTGAACGGCATCTCGTCGCTCGTGAGAAAGAAGAACGATGAGAATACCTTGAATTACATCAGCGAGCTGTCTGATATTTTCCGTTATATTCTTCAGAGCGAGAACCGTAGTTTGGTGGTGCTGGATGAAGAACTTAAATTTGTGGAAGCCTTTGCTCATGTAATGCAGGTGCGCTATGGTGCTAAACTTAATATCAAGGTTGATGTGCCAGCTGACAAGCGTGACTTGCAGTTGCCAGTACTTTCATTGTTGCCATTGTTGGAGAATGCTGCTACGCACAACATGATTGATAGTGAACATATTATGAATATTGACATACGCTTAGGTGAAAGCGATGTCCTGATAGTTACCAATCCCGTTTATCCTAAGCTCTCACCCCCTGTTACCAATGGCACGGGCTTACGCAATCTTGCATCACGCTTTGAAATGATGCTGGGTAAGCAAATTAAGACACAGAACAATGGTACTACCTACGAGGTAATCTTGCCATTAGGGAAATAATCTTTAGGGTGGCATTCCTATACAAGGAATAAGATGTAAAATTACAGAGAAAAACGTGGTCGATTCATAGCGGTAATTGACCAATAACAAAAAGAATGATGAAGGTATTAATTGTTGAAGACGAAACTGCAGCTGCTGAGAATTTACAGGAAATGCTGCATGAAATTGACCCTACCATTGAAGTGTTGGCTAATACAGAGAGTGTGCAACAAACTGTACGTTGGTTGCAGCAAAATGGTAACCCAGATTTGATTTTCATGGATATACACCTCAGTGATGGCTCTTCATTTACTATCTTCCAACAAATGGAAGTGGAGATACCAATTATATTTACAACTGCCTACGACCAATATGCCATTGATGCATTCAAAGTAAACAGCATTGACTATCTGCTAAAACCCATCAAAGTGCAGGAGTTGCGTCAAGCATTACAAAAATTCAGCAAACTTACCCAGCAAGATGCTGTTAAATACCTGCAATTGCTCAAGCAACTGACAACAGAACATGATTATAAGTCACGTTTGTTAATACCTTATCGAGATAAACTCTTACCTGTGGATGTGAAAGATATAGCATGCGTTTATTCTACTAACAAAAATACTGAGTTGTATCTTAAAAACGGACAGCATTATGCTTGTTCCACCACGCTTGACCAGCTGATGTCACAATTTAGTCCCAACGAATTTATACGAGCTAACAAACAATTTATTGTTTCACGCACAGCCATTACCAACATCACTATCTGGTTTGATAGCCGATTGCTGGTGAATGTGGGAGTAGATCTTCCTGAACGTATCTATGTAAGTAAGAACCGAGCAGCTGAGTTTAAGGCATGGATCGTGAAATAATGCACTGATAAATCTAATCCTGATGAAATAATTGAATCCAAATAACACATTTTTATGAAGAAACTTGCACTATTTCTAATCGTTACTACCATCTCATTGGTAGGATTAGCACAGTCGAAAGTCTATATGACAAAGGAAATTTCGGCAGAATCGTTGGTTAAAATTTATAAGGCGTTAGGCCGTAAAGCAGAAGGCAGGGTAGCCTTAAAAATCAGTACTGGCGAGGCAGGCAACACTCATTACCTGAAACCAGAACTAATCAAGAACTTGGTGGATGATACCAACGCTACTATTGTTGAGTGCAATACAGCATACGCTGGTGCCCGCAATACCACAGCATCTCACTTGAAGGTGATAGCCGATCATGGTTTTGATAAGATTGCCAAGGTGGATATTATGGATGCTGAAGGCGACATGAAGTTAGAAGTGAAGGACACCAAGCATATTAAATATAATTTGGTGGGCAGTCATTTGAAGAACTACGATTTTATGATTAACCTTGCCCACTTTAAAGGGCATGCCATGGGTGGCTTCGGCGGTGTGCTGAAAAACCAAAGCATTGGTGTCTCTTCTGCCAATGGCAAGGCTTATATCCATACTGCAGGCAAGTTCCAGAGCCCTAGTGAATTGTGGCAGAACTTACCTCCACAAGACAACTTCCTGGAGTCAATGGCAGCAGCTGCTCAGTCTGTACACGACTATTTTGGCCATGGCGAGCGCATCCTTTACATCAATGTGATGAACAACATGTCGGTTGATTGCGACTGCGATGGGCATCCTGCTGCTCCAAAGTTGAAAGATATGGGCATTTTGGCTTCTACCGATCCTGTGGCACTTGACCAGGCTTGTCTTGATTTAGTGTTTAATCATGAAAGCAGTAAAGGGGATGATGCCAAGCCATTGCAAGAACGCATTAATCGTCAGCATGGCACACATACCGTAGATTATGCTGCACAAATAGGGTTGGGTTCACAAAAGTATGAACTGATTGACATTGATTGATTTTTTTTATATCTTTGCAAGTAGGATAATAACTATAGTTACGTAATTATGAAAAAG
>JAIKZS010000017.1 GCA_024682035.1 Bacteroidaceae bacterium | reverse complement strand
TACCCTCGACAATATAGTATATCGATGCCTCACGATATAGTATATCGTTACCTTAAGATATACTATATCGTTGCCTTAAGATATACAATATCCAACCGCCTTCATCTATCATTGCTGACAAGCTGACAAGTAAATACCTATATTTTACTTAATAAGAAAAAAAGAAAAATTAAATATTATGCAAAGCTACAAGCATTGTATAAATTTTAAAAATAGTAATTATATAGATATAATAAAAACGATTCTATTGTCAGCGTTGTCAGCAAGCAGACCGTTGATGATTGCACATCTATTCACAGAAGAGTCACTCAATTGTATTCTCTCTTCCTTTATCAAAGACCAATACTGTATGCTTTCTGCCATACTAATATGGGTCTTAGCCCTTGTAAAACCTGACTGGGTAGGGGAAGATGGAAGCATTCAACTTCTAATCATCTTCGCAATAGCAGAAGAATCTTCAAAAAGATACAGAGGGCATGAGAGATTAACATCCATGGCAATTAGTTGCAGATTTTAGGTATATCACAAAAAATCGTTAAAAATGAAGAACAAATTAGTAAATAAACAAAGCAATTAATACTAATATCGTATTTTTGCATCCATATCATGCCTGTTTTGGGGCACTTATTATGTAATCAACTTTTGTTACTTCACGCCACCTGCAGGGGCGGAGTGATAGTACAATTATGAAATGCAAGGAAAATGGAAGTACATGAAATATTAGCAGCCGTGAAGTTAGGAACTGTCACTGTAGAAGAGGCAGAAGCATACTTCCGCCGCAAGCCTTTTGAAGACCTTGGCTTCGGGAAGGTAGATGGCCATCGTAAGTTACGCACAGGAGCTGCGGAGGTGGTGTGGTGTGAGGGCAAGGCAGATGAACATCTGCTTAGGTTGTTTGAACACATTTATGCCGAAGAGGGCGAGGTGTTTGGCACACGAGCTACCCAACACCAAGCAGACATAATACAGGCCTGCTATAAGAATGTTGAATACGATTCCTTATCCCGAATTTTGAAAATAGAGAAGGAGGGTAAACAGCATAAGGGAATGGTATGTGTGTGCACTGCTGGTACTGCCGATTTGCCTGTGGCTGAAGAAGCGGCACAAACGGCAGAGTTCTTGGGTAGCAGAGTACTTCGTGTCTATGATGTGGGCGTGAGCGGGTTGCACCGTTTACTGGCAAGACTGGAGGAGATTCAAGATGCCAATTGCATCGTCGCCGTGGCTGGAATGGAAGGTGCCTTGGCCAGTGTAATAGGCGGATTGGTTAGCAAGCCCGTTCTCGCTGTTCCTACCTCGGTGGGATATGGCGCTAATATGCACGGATTATCGGCTTTGCTAACTATGCTTAACTCGTGTGCTAACGGCATCGCTACTTTGAACATCGACAATGGTTTCGGCGCTGGATACATGGCTTCACAAATTAACCTGGCAATATGTAAAGGAGACACCCATGAATAAAAAATTGTATTTGGAATGTTATTCGGGCATTAGTGGCGATATGACTGTGGCTGCTTTGCTGGATTTGGGAGCTGATGCCGATGTGCTTGACAAGGCATTAAAAAGCCTTCCCCTCACTGGTTTTGAAACACGTATCAGTCGGGTTTTCAAAGCAGGGATAGATGCTTGTGACTTCAATGTGTTGCTGGAGCATGATAACCACGACCATGATATGGATTACCTGCATGGCGATGGGCATCATCACCACAAACTGCCTTTCCTCAACTGGTTCCATCACCATCATGATCATGATCATCAGCACTCACACACGCATGCTCATGTGCATTCTCATAGCCATCAGCATGAACACCGTGGCTTGGCCGATATTGAGGATATTCTGAACCGAAGTGCGTTGTCAGAAAGGGCAAAGGGATTGGCCATCAGGATTTTCCAAATCATTGCCGAGGCGGAGAGTAAAGCCCATGGTCTTCCTCTTGAGGAAGTACATTTCCATGAGGTGGGTGCGGTGGACTCTATTGTTGATATTGCTGCAGTGGCCGTCTGTTTGGATAATCTCGACATCACCGAAGTCATCGTTCCCGTTCTTTATGAAGGAACAGGTACTGTGCGCTGTCAACATGGTGTTCTGCCCATCCCAGTGCCAGCTGTGGTGAACATAGCCGATGCCTACGGATTAAATCTGAACATCACATCAGTCAAAGGAGAATTTATTACACCCACCGGTGCTGCCATCGTGGCTGCCATACGTACGACCGACACCTTGCCTGCTCAGTTCAGGATTCTGAAGACGGGTTTGGGTGCTGGAAAACGCAATTACAATCGCCCCAGCATGCTCAGGGCCATGTTGATAGAAGAAACTGTTCCTGCTCAGTTGGCAGAGGATCAGGTGCAACCGGCTCCTCAATCATTGAAGGTACAATCTGTCATAGATAAGGATGATATGATTGTGAAATTGGAAACCAATATTGATGATTGTACGGGAGAGGCTTTGGGATTTGTAATGGAGCGGTTGCTGGAGGCAGGGGCGCGTGACGTTCATTACTTCCCTGTTTTCATGAAGAAGAACCGTCCGGGTTATCAATTGAATGTCATTTGCAAGGAAGAACAGCGTGATGTGCTCCAACGCATCATATTTGAGCATACCACTACCATCGGCATTCGGATTGTACGCATGGAACGTGCAGTTCTGCCCCGTGATGTCAGGAAAATAACAACCAGTCTGGGAGAGGCGCGGGTAAAAGTATGCAAGCTTCCAAACGGTGATGAGCGTTGCTATCCTGAATATGATGATGTGGCTGCTTTGTGCCAGACTTCGGGCAAGTCTTTTTTAGAGGTTTTCAATACTGTGTACAAGGAATCAAATGGGTGATGCCATTATGGGATATGAAGAGAAAAAAAAGGCCTTGAAAGCTTATCTGTCGCAACTGGCAGAAAAAGACTTGGTGGTGGCTTTCTCTGGCGGCGTGGACAGCAGTTTGTTGCTAGTCTTGTGCAGTAAGATGGCCAAAGAGAAAGGCACGGTAGTGACAGCCGTCACCGTGCATACTGATTTGCATCCCAATGAGGATGTGGATATCGCCCGACATGTGGCAGAGGGGATCGGTGTCAGGTTTGAGGTGATAGAGCTGAATGTGCTTGAAGAGGCAGGCATACGCATGAATCCCGAGGACCGTTGTTATCGCTGTAAGCATTATTTGTTTGACAAGTTGTTGGAGAAAGCCCGACAGTTGGGTGCCTCGTACGTGATTGACGGTACTAACTCGGATGACCTGCTTGTTTATCGCCCTGGCATTAAGGCTTTGGGTGAATTGGGCATCTTGAGCCCTTTGGCAAAAAACTGTTTCACCAAAGCGGAAGTCCGACAGTTGGCTGAAGAAGAGGGAGTCTCTGTAGCACAAAGGGCATCTATGCCTTGCATGGCTACCCGTTTTCCCTACAACACCAGGTTGAGTGCTGAAATGATGACTCGTTTGGGCGAGGCAGAGGCATGGTTGCGTGGTCAGGGTTTCTACAATGTTAGACTGCGTGTTCATGGAGAAATCGCTCGTTTGGAGATTGACGGCAAAGATATGGAAAGGATGCTCTTGAACCGCGAGGCAGTTGTGGAGAAACTAAAGGCCATAGGACTGACTTATATCACCCTTGATTTGGAGGGCTACCGCAGTGGAAGTATGGATATTCACGTAAATAAAAAAGGATAAATATATGCACATGGCAGATGCTTTGGTTTCCACCACTGTGGCAGGAACCATGTATGCCTGTTCGGCTTTAGTCGCAGGCTATTCGATTAAGAAGTTGAAAACTGACGAGATCGACCATAAGATACCGGTCATGGGGGTGATGGGAGCTTTTGTATTTGCTGCCCAGATGATTAATTTCACCATTCCAGGCACAGGCTCTTCGGGTCATCTTATAGGAGGAATGATGCTAAGTGCCATACTTGGCCCCGAGGCTGCTTTTCTTACTTTGACTGCCGTGTTGGCCATTCAATGTTTGGTGTTTGCCGACGGCGGTTTGATGGCCTTGGGCTGCAATATGTGGAATATGGGTTTCTATGGTTGCTTTGTGGGCTATCTTGTCTGGAGGGCTTTTATCCGTGGGGGCATGACTCGCTGGCGCATTGTTGTTTCGTCAGTCATTGGCTGTGTGCTGGCTCTGCAGTTGGGCGCATTTTCTGTCACATTAGAGACTTTGGCTTCGGGCATTACTGATCTGCCCTTTGCCACGTTTGTTGCTTTCATGCAACCCATACATTTGGCTATTGGACTGGTGGAGGGTCTGATTACAGCGGCTGTGTTGCTGTTTGTTTTCCAGGCACGTCCTACGCTGCTGCATGGCTATGGACAGGAAAAAGAAGGACAGGTTAAGACCTCGTTTGTAGTGTCGGTGATGGCTTTAGCCACCGTTGTGACAGGCGGCTTTTTATCCTTGCTTGCATCCTCTCATCCAGATGGATTGGAGTGGTCGATTGAAAAGGTGACTGGCAGTACAGAACTTGAACCTTTCACCTCTTTGCATCTCGTGGCTGCACAGATACAGGAGAAGGTGGCCTTGTTGTCCGACTATGATTTCCAAAACGGAACAGGTGGCTGGGGGACTTCCTTCTCGGGCATTGTGGGTGGATTGTTGGTCTTAATGGTCTGTGTGGCGATTGGCTTTATTGTAATTAAGATGAAAAAGGCAGGGAAATGAATAAGGTTGACCGTGCGATGATGGAGCTTCATGCCATTAACTACGAAGCTGGTGTAGACGGATGGATGCAAGCCATTCATCCCCTTAGCAAGCTGCTCGTCACGTTGGTTTATCTTGCGATATTGCTTTCTTTTGACAAATATGCCTTGCTGGGAGTGTCTTTATTGGGAGTGTGTCTTGCTGTGCTTTTCTGGTTGGGCGATGTCTCATTGGGCTTGATGGGACGTAGGCTGTGGCCACTTCTTTTGCTGACCAGCCTCTTGGGGGTGGCCAACCTGTTTTACGACCGTCTCCCCTTATGGGAAATCGGAGCTTTCACGGTCACTGGTGGAATGGTTTCCATGCTCACGCTGATGCTTAAAGGCGTATTCTCCCTATCTGTTGCCTATCTGCTGGTTGTTACTACTACCATAGACGATATTTGCCATGCGTTGCGAATGATTCATATACCCACCGTATTGGTTACGGTACTGATGCTGGTATATCGTTACCTCATGGTGCTACTCAAAGAAGTGAGCCGTCTAAGTGATGCCTATTCTATGCGGGCTCCGGGGCATAAGGGTGTTGATTTCCACGTTTGGGGTAGCATGGTGGGACAATTACTGCTTCGTAGCATCGATAGGGCGGAAGTCGTTTACGGCAGTATGCAGTTACGTGGCTTTCAGGGTGATTTCAAGTGGCGCGAGGGACAGGTGGCCAGATTGTCCGATTATCTATATGCACTCGCTTGGATTGTATTATTTCTTATTATCAGATGCTTATGAATGCTTTAGAGATTGAGGAAGTTTCTTATACCTATGACGACGAGCGAGGAAAACCAACACATCAGGTTCTCGATTACATCAGTTTCACCGTTGCTGAAAATGAAAATGTGGGATTGGTGGGAGCCAATGGTGTAGGGAAGAGCACGCTGCTAAAAGTTATTTGTGGTTTGTTGCCATTGCAAAACGGTCGTGTCAACATAGCGGGTATTTCCATGAATAAAGCGAACTTGAAAAGTATCCGTCAACAATTGGGGTATGTTTTTCAGGATTCAGAAAGTCAGCTTTTCATGAGCACTGTCTTTGAAGATGTTGCCTTCGCTCCACGTAATTATGGTTACAGTCGTGAAGCGTATGAGCGCATGACAATGGATGCTTTGCGGCAGGTAGGACTTGAAGACTGTCGCGACAAGTATATTTACAAGCTTTCGGGCGGTGAGAAGAAATTGGCCAGTATCGCTACGGTACTTGCCATGCAAAGTAAGTTGATGCTACTCGATGAGCCAACTGTGGGACTTGATCCACGCAATCGCCGCCGGCTCTTACAAGTTGTTAACAATCTCCCATGTGCCAAATTGATTGCAAGTCATGACCTTGACTTTATCTATGATACCTGCCAACGTGTCGTCCTTCTCTCAGAAAAAGGCATCGCCGCTGTAGGACCTGCCAAGGAAGTGTTGCGTAATCAGACATTGCTCGAAAAGCATGGATTGGAACTTCCACTCTCTTTTTCTCGCTGAAAGATAATGCGAGCAAATGGCAGTGGTCATGACTCCTGACATATTTTTATCATAGTACTAACTAATTCCACGTCCAATACTTTTTCAGTTCAGTTATAATATCATCCCAATCCTGCATTGTAAATGTACTATCGCCCATGATCATTATGGTCATCTCAATGTCATCGTATTTCCGATAGAGGTTTGTGTCACGGAAACCGTTACGAAGATAAAATCCATGACGGCGTTTTCGCTGTGCTTTATTGTCACATTCCTGTAAAGGAGATTCCATGTCAAGAACGCATGTCTTCCCCTTATACTTTTCTATAAGAGCTGTGAGAATGTTTTGTCCCTTTCCCTGTCCTCTCAACTCTGGCCTCACGGCAAAGTACCAGTACCAATTGAATGGCTTATGCGGAAAGACAATAGTAAAACCGATAAGGACGTCTCCCTCGTAATAGGCTGTAAAGTCAAGGTGCATCTCTTCAATTAAGCGAACAAGGTCATTCCAAGGAATCTGTTCGTTCTCTGGGAATGCCGTTTCATAGAGTTGTTTTAATTCGTCACTGACATTAGCTGCTGTAATCTGTTTACTAATTATATTCATGTTCTGTTAATCGTTTTTTGAGCTTGCCAGAAGTGTTGCTTATGACTTTTTAAAAGTCACGTAAATCCTCCGGAATATAAACGCCATCACTACATTATTCATTATTATTCTCAAATATTTTCAGGCTGTAATTTCGTCAAGCACTTCATTACCATGATACCCCTTTTTATGTCCAAGATATTTTCCACACTTACCGATAGCGTGTTTCATGTTCTTCATTTTGCGATTTTGGAATAAGGTTGCATCCACACCGGCATGCTCAAAAACTTTCAGACCTTGCCAAATCCCCTCAACAGAAGCTGCCTCAATGGGCGTTGAAAATGGAACCGGAATACCACCATGGGGATATAAGGGACTGAACTCGACAAACTTATCCTTAGCAAGGTGCGTCACGTCGATGATCATCGCATCTGGATACTCATCCTGTAGCAATTCAAGCCGTTTTTTCTTGGATTCAATAATAATCACGGGCTTCCTTCCTGAAACTGCCGTTAAATTACTACTTTCCTTTGAATAAACACTAATATTTACCACCATAAAACTTAATTGATTTAATTTTTACCCAATAGCAGGCATATATTAATGCTAAAAAAAGAGAAAAAAGTAATCAAATTATCTAAAAAAACACGCAAAAATTTTTTATGGGATTAAAATATTCTTTACACTTTTGCTGCGAAAGCAGCAAGCAATAATTAAAAAAAAAGTTTTGATGAGTCTTGGTATGTTTATTCATTAATGAAAAACCGAGAACCCCTTTGTTTACGGGATTCTCGGAAAATAACTTTTGTTTTCTTGCTTTGGGGTGCCAGGTGGGACTCGAACCCACGACATTCAGAACCACAATCTGACGCTCTAACCGACTGAACTACGGGCACCATGTTGCATCTTTCTCAAATGCGGATGCAAAGATAGGGCAAAACTTTGAAAAAACAAAAGTTTTGCCCCGTTTTTTTATTGATATATTGCTTTCTTGCCTGCTAAAAGCGTATTTTTCATTAATGACACGATGGTCATTGGGCCTACACCACCTGGTACAGGGGTGATGAATGAACATTTGGGAGCTACCTCGTCGAACTTCACATCACCATTGAGGCGGAATCCGCTCTTCTTGGTGGCGTCGGGTACACGGGTGGTACCTACATCGATTACTACGGCTCCTTCCTTCACCATATCAGCCGTTACGAAGTTAGGCTTGCCGATGGCTGCAATAATGATATCGGCCTCCTGACATTCCTTCTTCAAGTCGCGGCTATGGCTGTGGCATACCGTGACGGTGGCATCTCCAGGGTTAGCCTTTTGCATCATCAGGGTAGCCATAGGCTTGCCCACGATATTGCTTCTGCCTAATACCACACATTTTTTGCCAGAGGTCTCTATGTTATACCTACGCAGCAATTCGATAATGCCGTTAGGAGTAGCTGAAACATAGCAAGGCAGGCCAATGGCCAAGCGCCCTACATTGATAGGATGGAAACCATCAACATCTTTACGATAGTCAATGGCCTCGATGACCTTCTGCTCTGAAATGTGCTTAGGCAATGGCAATTGCACGATGAAGCCATCAACATCGGCATCTTGGTTCAGCTCTTCGACCTTGGCCAGCAATTCAGCTTCAGTTACATCGGCCTCATAGCGGATAAGAGAGGACTTGAATCCACATGCCTCGCAAGCTTTTACCTTATTAGCTACATACGTTTCACTTCCACCATCGTGGCCCACCAGAATAGCAGCCAAATGAGGGCGTTTGCCACCAGCCGCTACTATCTGCTCGACTTCGGCAGCAATCTCTTGTTTGATTTGCGCTGAAACAGCTTTTCCGTCAATCAGTGTCATATATTAATATGGTATAATTTAAAAACGTTTCTTTCCTGGTCTCATTTGTGGCATCTGTGGCATCTTTCCACTGGTGACTGTCTTCATCATCTTACGCATCTGATCGAACTGCTTAATAAGACGGTTTACCTCTTGAATGTCGGTACCACTACCTTTGGCAATACGCTGACGGCGAGAGCTGTTCAGTACCTCAGGATGCGAACGTTCTTGTGGAGTCATAGAATGGATAATGGCCTCAATGCCCTTGAAAGCATCGTCGTCAATATCGATGTCCTTGATCGCTTTGCCCACACCAGGAATCATAGCAGCCAGGTCCTTGAGGTTACCCATCTTCTTGATCTGAGCAATCTGTCCCAAGAAATCGTTGAAGTCAAACTGGTTCTTCTGAATTTTCTTCTGCAAGCGCTTGGCCTCAGCTTCATCATATTGTTCTTGAGCGCGTTCTACCAACGAAACAATATCACCCATACCGAGGATACGGTCTGCCATACGCTCGGGGTGGAATTGGTCAATGGCTTCCAGCTTTTCACCGGTACCTACAAATTTGATGGGCTTGTTGACTACTGTACGAATAGACAAAGCAGCACCACCACGGGTGTCACCATCGAGCTTGGTGAGTACTACACCTGTAAAGTCGAGGCGTTCGTTGAATTCCTTGGCAGTGTTCACTGCATCCTGACCGGTCATTGAATCTACTACGAAGAGAATTTCATCGGGGTTGATGCCTTCTTTGATGGCAGTAATCTCATTCATCATCTCCTCGTCAACCGCTAAACGACCCGCTGTATCGACAATCACCAAGTCGTAGCCCTTGCCCTTGGCTTCAGTGATAGCATGTTGAGCTATGCTTACAGGATCTTTGCTGTCCAACTCAGCATACATCGGCACGTTAATCTGCTCAGCCAAAACACGCAATTGTTCGATAGCAGCAGGACGATAAACGTCGCAAGCTACCAACAACGGGCGACGGCCTTTCTTGGTCTTGAGCATGCGGGCCAGTTTACCAGAGAAAGTGGTCTTACCAGAACCTTGCAGACCAGACATCAAAATAACGGCTGGTTTGCTGTGCAGGTTCAACTCGGCAGTCTCGCCACCCATAAGTGTGGCCAACTCGTCGTGTACAATCTTTACCATCAGCTGACTGGGCTTCACGGCTGTAAGCACGTTCTGACCCAAAGCCTTTTGCTTCACGGTGTCTGTAAATGTCTTGGCTACTTTGTAGTTAACGTCAGCGTCAAGTAACGCTTTGCGAACATCTTTGAGGGTCTCGGCTACATTAATCTCGGTAATCTTGCCTTCACCCTTCAGTATCTTAAACGACCTTTCAAGTCTGTCACTTAAATTATCAAACATGGTTTTATTACAACTATTGTCAATCTATGGATTATGAGTTCATGTTCATCAGGAATTCCTGGTTGTTGCGAGTTTGTTCCATCAAGCCCTTTACTTTCTCGATAGCTTCTTGCGGCGTCATGTCGGCCATGAATCGGCGAGCCACCCACATGCGGTCGCGTGTAAGTTGGTCTTGCAACAGATCGTCGCGACGGGTGCTTGACAAAATAACGTTGATTGCCGGGAAGATACGTTTGTTGCTGAGGGTGCGATCCAATTGCAATTCCATGTTGCCGGTACCCTTGAACTCCTCGAAAATCACATCATCCATCTTAGAACCTGTCTCGGTAAGAGCTGTTGCCAGAATGGTAAGCGAACCACCACCTTCAATGTTACGGGCAGCACCGAAGAAACTCTTTGGTTTATGCAAGGCGTTGGCATCGACACCACCTGAGAGTACCTTGCCAGAAGCAGGAGCTACGGTATTATACGCACGCGCCAAGCGGGTAATTGAGTCAAGGAAGATGACTACATCGTGGCCACACTCTACCAATCGTTTTGCCTTCTCGAGTACGATGTTGGCAATTTTAACATGTCGGTCGGCAGGCTCGTCGAAAGTAGATGAAATAACTTCGGCATTGACAGTGCGAGCCATATCGGTTACTTCTTCAGGACGTTCGTCGATGAGTAACACCATCATATATACTTCAGGGTGGTTGGCTGCTATCGCGTTAGCTATGTTTTTCATCAAGGTAGTCTTACCTGTCTTTGGCTGAGCCACAATTAATGCGCGCTGACCTTTGCCGATAGGTGTATAAAGATCAACTATGCGGGCATCTATAGAGTCGCGGCCATCACCTTTGCACAATGTAAACTTCTCTTCAGGGAAGAGTGGGGTGAGGTGCTCAAATGGCACACGGTCACGCACTTGTTCTGGATTCAGACCGTTGATTTTGTTGACTTTTACAAGTGGGAAATATTTTTCACCTTCCTTTGGTGGACGAATCACACCCTCTACAACATCGCCTGTCTTCAAACCAAAGAGTTTGATTTGGGACTGAGAAACATAAATATCGTCGGGAGAAGAAAGGTAATTATAATCAGATGAACGCAAGAACCCATAACCGTCTTGCATAATTTCCAGTACGCCCCATCCCTGCAGGATATCTTCAAAATCGTACAGCGGCTGGCGTTTTTCATTATTGTCAGCGCTCTGCTGGTTATTTTGTTGATTGTTCTGTTGGTTATTAGAGAAATTCTTGTTGTTCTGAGGCTTTGTTGGATTGTTTTCAGCCTTTGGGTTATTGAATTTGCCAATCAAGGTAGAAGGAACGTTTGGTCCGTCGTTGGGCAGGTCTTCGATAGGAATAAAGGTATTTGTTGTTGCTGAAACTTCAGAAGCTGAATCTTGTGGCTTTTGATAACCCTTCTGTGATTGGTTAGCAGCTGCTTGCTCTGCAGCTCTCTCAGCCTCCTTTTTCGCAGCATTTTTTTGCTGTAAACGCTCAAGTACCGTCTCAACATCAGGTATTGCCTTGCGGGGGCGACCTTTGCGTTTAGATGACTGTGATGATTCATCGGTCTTGGCTGGCACTTCTGCCACAGGCGTTTGGGCTTCTACTATAGGCGCTTCGACAACTGGTGCTGGAGTTTCATCTGCTGGTGCAGGTTGCTCTGCCGTTTTCTTTGCAGTAGCTTTACCTGAAGCTTTGGTAGTGGTAGCACGTTTTTTAGATGTTTTTGCCACCTTAGCCGGCTCTTTATCTGTAGCCTTTTCTGTATCCTTGTTGGCTGGCTTCTCTACTAATTTTTCAGTAGCTTCTTCTGCAGCAGGCTGATCTTGAGGAGATTCTGTAAGATTTTCAATCTTCTTTTCTTGCACAACACTTATAGGTTGCTCATCGCGAGAAATAGTACCTTCCTTGTTGGCGGAGAATACTTTATTTAACTTGCCATTGGTAACGGTCACTCGTTTACGCTTGCCTTTCTCTTCTTTCTGTTTATCTTTAGCAGCAATTTTATTGGCATTTGAAATAGCTTGCTCGTCAAGAATTCTGTAAACTAAGTTCTCTTTAGAAAGAGATTCGGTTTTGGAAATGCCCAGCTCTTTAGCTATGGCTTGTAAGTCAGTTAGTGACTTTTCGTTTAATTGAACGATATTATACATGTAAAATGATTAATGTGTTTTAAGGGAAAACGTTGAAGAATAGGTTTATTTTTTCAACGCTGCAAAGATAGTAAATATTTTTTGATTAAAAGCTAAAGTCTAAGCCTTTTTTCTAAAAACAATTACTCTTTTTGTATTTTTAGTTATCTTGAACCTATTGTCGATGCGTTCGCCTATCACCCATATTAT
>JAIKZS010000173.1 GCA_024682035.1 Bacteroidaceae bacterium | reverse complement strand
CCTGCTTTCCAGATTCTATTTTATCCTGTAATTACTATGGATAAGCGATATACGCACATGGGTACGCACGATAACTTGATTGGCAAGGATGCCTCACCCGAGATGGAGGCGCTGTACAGCAATGAGAAGCAGGTAACAGAGAAGACGCCTCGTGCTTTTATCGTGTTGGCGGATGATGACGATGTGGTGCCATCGATTAATTCAGCTTGGTATTTTGCTGCATTGAAAGATCATGGTGTGCCAGCCAATATTCATGTGTTTCCTACGGGTGGTCATGGGTTTGGTAATATGCAAAGCTGGAAATATAATGCCAGTATGCTAACAGACTTAGCTGATTGGCTGCATAGCTTTTAGTGCACTTTTTTTCCTCTTTTTTTGGAAAAGTGATTAAACTTTTTTGTTTTTTTGTTGTCAAATAGACGAGATTCTTTAAACTCAATATGAATATGAAAAAATTTTTACTTACTATGGCTGCCATGTTTTGCATGGCATTAGGTATGGCACAGAACTCTGGTGCTCAACAAGGTGGACAGGGTGCTCCTCAGGGTCAGCGTCCACAACGCTTGACGGTGGCTGAGGTAAACACGAAGATGCAAGAAGAGCTGAAGTTGAATGCTGATCAGCAGAAGCAGATTGAGAAACTGAACAAGAAATACTCATCACTGTATGAAGGTATGGCGAGGAGTGGTGCTGGAGGTTTCAGTGGTGGTCGTCCTGGTGGCGGTGCTCCGATGGGTGGTGGCGCTATGGGAGGCGGCGACTTTGGTGGTGGCGGTGGTGCATCAATGGGCGGTGGCATGGGTAATGCTAACAGCGTTCGTTTTGCTCCCGCACAGACTTCACCTGAATTGATGGCTAAAAGACAGCAATCACAGCAAGAAGCTTATGAAAAGAAGTTGAAGAAGATTTTGACTGAAGAGCAGTATGCTACTTATGAAAAGGTGTTCCCTGCTTTGATGCCAAAGCCGGGTGCTGGACGTCCAGGCGGAGCTGGCAGACCTGGTGCTGCTGCAACAGAAAGTAAATGATGATTTATCACTTTCCGTTTTTATATGACAATAAAGGCTACAGAATCTGTAGCCTTTATTTTTTTAGTTAGTTACGTAGGGCATTCGATTGAGGATGGAACGCCCGAGGGTTATTTCATCGGTGTATTCCAGTTCGTCGCCTACGCTGACACCACGGGCCAGTACACTGAGCTTAACGGGATAATCTTTCAGGCGGCGGGATATGTAGAAGCTGGTAGTGTCTCCTTCCATGGTGGTACTCAAGGCGAAAATCACTTCTTTGATGTCTCCTTGCGCCACACGCTCTATCAAGCTATCTATCTCAAGGTTCTTAGGTCCAATGCCGTCCATAGGACTGATAATGCCTCCCAGGACATGGTAGAGGCCCTGGTATTGCTGGGTGGCCTCGATGGCCATCACATCGCGAATGTTCTGCACGATGCACACGGTACTGCTGTCGCGCTTTGTGTTAGAGCAGATGCTGCAAACATCAGTGTCGCTGATGTTGTGGCAAACCTTGCAGTATTTCACGTTGTTCTTTAAGTCTATGATGGCATTGCCAAAAGCCTCGACTGCAGTCTTGTCTTGTTGCAGCAGATGGAGCACTAAACGCATAGCTGTTTTGGAACCGATGCCTGGCAATTTGGCAAATTCGTTGACTGCTCTCTCTAAAAGCAATGATGGGTATTGTTTGTCCATGACTATTCTTTTTTAATCTTACACAATTGATAATAATCGCACCAAGTACATGCTTCGGGGCGGTTTTCTGCTTGCTTGAAAGGTATATCGCGGTTGAATATTTCGCTGAGCAGGGCTTGCAGGTGTTCACGGAAGTCTTCGTCCAGCTGTTTGAAATCGTCAACGGCGGCACTGCCGTACTTGATATTTGTACTGAAATCTTTTGAGGCCGCACGGTGTATCAGCAGCAGTCCGGGTGCTACTTTTAAATCTTGTTGCTGACACATGATGGAAGCGTAGAGGAAGGTCTGGAAGATGCGTTGGTCGCGTTTTTTACCTGTAAAAACATCATCCATATTCGAAGTCTTGGGTTCTCTTCCTCCTGTTTTGTAATCGATAATTTGCAATACGTTGTCTTTGATGTCCATGCGGTCGATTTTTCCACCTATTTTTACATGTAATGTTTCAGTGGGGGTGGGTACATCTAAGGTTTCTGTTACCACTTTTTCTACGTCTTCCAGAATGAATGGTACATGTTGCAGGTCGTAGCGGATGAGGTTCTCGAGGTAACGGATGATAACGCTTCGGTTGATATACTGGATGCCATTGTAGGTGATCTGTTCTTGTGTGGAAACTTTGAAAAACAGGTGCTTGAAGGCATTGTCAACATAGGCATGCAAGCGGGGCTTGTCTTTCAATACTTTTTCTAAATCAGACTTTTCAATAACTTTTCCATGAACGGTGAGGTCTTTATAGAGCTTTTCGGCAGCTTCGTGGAAGATGTTGCCAAAGGTTGCATTATTGATTTCTGATGACACTTCATCGGGCTTGCTTATGTGTGCTACATATTTGTAATAGAAACTCAGCGGACAGTTCAGGTAGGTGTTGAGCGATGAGGGAGAAATGTACCCATCGGCGTGTTGCGGATTGGCATAGTTTTTTAATAGCAACTGGTAAACTTCATCGGTCTTGTCTATGGTGATGTCACGTTCTTGTACGGGTGACTGACCGGCTTCGAGTTGTAGTTGCTTGACAGGGTGGGGTGACTCGGTGAGCAACTGGAGCATGAAGCGTGACATCTCTCCTCGGTTGATTCCTTCGGTAGAGGTGTTGTACATCAGTGTTACTGTTTCGGCTCGTTGTATGAGGCGGTAGAAATAGTAGGCATAGACTGAGTTCTTGTGTTCTATGGTAGTAAGGCCAAAGGCTTTGCGCAGGTTGTAAGGAATGAACGAGGCACTACTCTCAGCCTTGGGCAGTTGTCCTTCGTTGACAGATAAAAGCAGCAGGTTCTTGAAATCTAAGTTTCTGGTTTCCAGTACACCCATGATTTGCATGCCAATGGCTGGCTCGCCATGGAATGGGATGCTGGCACTGCTCAAGATGCGGGTGAGCAACTTGCGACAGGTAAGGGTGCTGACAGTGAGGTCGCCTTGTTGTATGAGGGATAACAAGCGGTTGATGAGCGTATAGCTCTTGAAGAGCGACTCGCGGTAGAGTTGTGAATAGATATCGTTCTGTTCTTCCTCGTCGTTACGGAATAAGGTGGTGGTTTCGAGCAGCATGTTCACCAGATAAGTACAGATGGCTTGGTTGGTGCTGACTGGGGTGAATGCTTTGTCGAGGAACGCATCGGCCTTGAGTTCTGAGGGCAAGGGGAAGAAACGGTTCTTGCGGGAGATCTCTTGTTCTAATGTGCTGGCAGCCGTTGACAATTGTCGGGTGTAGGGGTGGCGGAGAAAAGCGATCACCGATTCGTACAGATAATGTCCGTTTTTAGCATCGTAACCAGTGGTTTGTAGGTCGATCAGTACGTTGATAAAACTGAATATTGGTGTTTGCGACAAGGGGAAGCCCATGGTTACATTCACATGTTTTACTTCTTCGGGCAGCGCGTGCAGTACGGGTTGTAGCAGACTTTCGTTGCATAGTACTACTGCATTTTCCTTTTCTGCATCGTAGTGGGGCAATTGGGCGTACCATTGGGGAATGTAGCGTGCCTGGGCATTTTCGGTGGGGGATGCAATATAGTTGATCTGTTTGGGTTGCTGCATCTGGTTGAAATGCTCTTCGTTCAGTGCATTGGGGAATAGCTTCATGTTGCGCAGGATGAAATCGCCCGCTTCGTGGGTAAAGGGGATGGTTGCTTTACTGGGATTGGTAGTATAACTGATGTCATAATCCCAGTAGAACAGGGCTTTACCTGCTTCATTCAGCTTGCTGAAAAAGGTGGTTTCGACTCGGTTCAACACGTTGAAGCCTATGAATGCCAGGTGGTCGTAGGGCAGGTCATTGACATTGAGCTGCTCGATGATGTTGCGGTAGAGCATGCCTTCGTAGGCGATGCCCAGCTGACTTAAATTCTCTCGGAAATGCTGGTAGATGGCACCGAGTTTATTCCAAACTCCAATGAAACGCTGTTTTAGCTCGGATGTTTTCTCAATGGAGAAATTGTTGAAAAACTGACGGATGGCTTCCTGTTGCTCTGTGGTAAGATAGCTCAAGTCTTCCAGGTCTTTCAGGTCTTGTAGATTGCTGAACAACTGTGTGGCATCGGCCATGTTCTTATCTACATCGTCAAAGTCACTGATTAATAATTCGCCCCAATAGTAGAAGTCGTCGAGCGACTCGTTGCTGTTTGTCTCGGCTTGATATACCTTGTATAATTCACATACCAGACGAATGGGGTCGCCTGTTTTCAGGGGCGACAAGGATGTGAAGAGCTCTTGTATGCTGATGTAAACTGGTGACCAGACGGGGGTGCTTGATTGGCGGGCTAGGTGCTCGCTGAAAAACAGACTGGCACGCTTGTTTGGAAAAACTACGGCTGTGCGCGACAGGTCGGTACCTATGCGCTGATAGAGGTCGTGGGCTACTATTTCTAAAAATGTTTTCATACTTTCACTACTTGGTTTTCATCGACATACCACAGGTAGCCTGTGATGTTACGATAGTTCATGTGCGTGAGTAAATCAATGTAGGTCTGCACTTGGCGATTGTGACTTTTCTTGGGCTTGCCAAACTTAAAATCTACTACTATCATTTCATCGCCTCGCAGCATGACACGATCGGGCCTGTACTGCTGCAGTTTGTCGTTGTTCATACAGATGATGTCACACTCGTTGAATAGTTGCCAGGTGCCATCGTACCAGGGTTGTATGGCTGGCAGGGCAAAGGCTTGTTTTACTTCGTTGCGTATTTCTGCTTCGCTGACGATGCCGCCTACAATGCCTTCGGCTACCAGACTATTGATGGCTGGCTCGATGTCGGTTATGGTGCGGATAGAGGCAAATAGGGTGTGTAAAATGCTGCCTCGATTCATGAAACGACTGGCTGATGCTGCTTCGTCAATGCCTGCAATGAAATCGGCAGACCGGTTCGACTCGCGGAATTCTATATCGGGATGGCGGCTCACCATTTGTATGTTGAGCGGGGAAGGTTTTTGGGCCAATAGGTTTTGCGATGTGGTCTTTTGTTGGGCATGATATTCGGTTAGCTCACCATATTCAAAGGTGTTCTGATCGTCATCCAATGTGGCTTCAAGTTCTATTGCAATCTCTGGTATGGCAGTACGCAATAAATCACTGATCTTACCTCCTGATGATTTTGAATTGCTGAAAATAATCATATTCTTCTCAGCTCTCGTCAAGGCTACATATAATATATTCAGATTGTCCACCCATAGTTGTAAACGTTCGTGTAGGAAGTCGTCTTTGAATGCTGATTGGAGCATTTTTTTTGTATATCTTACTGGCACTACGTTGAGCTTGTTGTAAGGGTCTTCTTGGGGGGAGCACCAAATTAGCTGATCATTGTTACCTTCGATGGTCAAGGACCAGTCGCAAAATGGTACCAATACGGTGTGGAACTCTAATCCTTTAGCTTTGTGTACTGTCATGATGCGTATGCCGTCAATCTCACCACTGGGTATGTTATTTTTACTGAGTCTATCGTCCCAGTATTGCAGAAAGGCAGTGAGCTCAGAGGAGTGGTCGCTCAGATACTCACTCACAGCATCATAGAATGTGAACAGATAAGCTTCTTGCTGATCAATCTGCTGTAAAGAGAAGATGTTGAATAGTTCTTCTATGAGTTCATACAATGGCATTTGTTGCAGTTCGCCCCTGCGACTGATGAAGGATGCTGGTAACAATTCTTCACTAGGCGAGGTAAGCAAAGTGTGCAGTGAAATGTTGTCATGTTTGAGTACCAATTGCTGATAGTCGGTTTTCAGAGCAGCTTCGGCGATATGGTCGTCAGCGTCAGAAAGAAAACGCAAGGCATTGATAATGATATGTATTGCCGAGGAAGCATCTAGCCTAAATGCTTCGTTTGATACAACAGGGATATGTAGTTCTTCGTTTAACCAGGTGGCTATCTTACCTATATGTCGCTTGCTACGCAAAAGTATTACCATCTGATTGAGAGGGATACCTTTCTCCTGGAGTCGTTTTATTTCATCTCCCATGGCACTGATGGTTTGGCTTACATAAGTGTTGGAATCTTCCCCTGTTTCATTTTTTATGAACGATACTTTTACATAACCTTCTGTCTGCTTCTTCTTTATGAGTTGCTTGACATCGCTGTAGGCATTGAGCAATGGCTCACAATCTTGGTGGAGTTCTTCCTTGTACTGATTGTTCAAATTCTGAACCAGCTGCTTGAATAGATGGTTGTTGAACTGAATGATACGTACTTCGCTGCGGTAGTTAGTAGAAAGTGGCTCTATGCGTATTCTGATGGGCGTTTCTTGTTTACGCATATTGTTCAGAATGTTCCAGTCGCCATTGCGCCAACGGTAGATGGACTGTTTGACATCGCCCACTATCAGACTGTCGGAACCTTGGGCTAGTCCTTCATCGACCAGGGGCTTGAAGTTGTTCCATTGCATCCGACTGGTATCTTGGAATTCGTCAATCATGATGTGATTGATACTGGCACCTATCTTTTCGTAGATGAAGGACGAGTCGCGTTCGCTGATTAGACTGCCCAGCAATTGGTTGGTATCAGCCAATAAGAAGCGGTTTTTCTCGTGGTTCTCGTTGGTCACTGCCTCTCGTATAGCGTTAATGAGCTGTAATTGGTAGAGATAGCGTGTGGCCATGTCGCAACTGTGAATGGTGCAAATGGCATTTGAACGATATTTCTCAGCTTCTATTAAAAGGGGCATCAGATGGTTTTGCGCTACATCGGTTGCATGTGCTTTTTGTTTTGAATTGGGTTTTACCCAGCTATTGACATCTGTCATGCGCTCTATTATGCGTGCGCCTGGCATGCTATCGTCGTCGTATTTGTTTGTTAGTTTGTCGAAATATCCTTTAACATTATTACCATATTTCAAGTCAGAATCTAATGAGATGTGATTCTTGTCAATGATGTCAGTGAAACGCTCCTTAAATTTCTTGAGTTCATTTAAAGATTCCTCTTTCAATAGCTTGAGCTGTTGTTGGTACTGTTCTATCAACTTGATGTCTTTTAGTTGCTCATGCAGTTGTTTGCTTTTCTCCACAAAATCTTCTTTAAAGATATGTTCGCCAAAAGATTTCAGCTCTTTTGCTACTTGCCATTGCGAAGCATCGTTGATCTTTGTATCTATGTAGCTGAGAATCCATGACAGCTCTGCCGAGTGTTCGTCGAGCTTTGCAATCATGTTGTCAATCGCTTCGTTTAGAACAGCTGTGGTATCGAGCTCGATATTCAAATGGGAACCGATGCCCAGCTCACGCGCCAAGTTGCGGGTGAGAATCTGAAAGAAAGAATCGATAGTGGTAACCTGAAATCGGTTGTATTCGTGCAAGATACGATGCATGGCATCACCGGCACGGTGCCTGATCTCGGCCGTACTGAAGGTGTAGCCAGCTTGCTGCAGATGTTCGCTCAAAGCTTGCAGATAGGGCTTAGAACCCTCATCGCCCTGTGAGATTCCCCACAGTTGCTGCATGATGCGCTCCTTCATTTCTGTAGTGGCTTTGTTGGTAAATGTTACAGCCAGTATATGACGATAGGCAGTTGGGTTAATGATGAGTAGTTTGATATACTCTACCGCCAAAGTGAATGTTTTACCTGAACCAGCTGATGCCTTGTATATGAGTAATTCCATGCTTTATTCGTTTCTCTATAATTTTTCGTGCAAAATCTAAAAGGTAAAGATATAGTAAAAAAGTAGAAATACCAAAAATATAATCTTATCTTTATACTCGATCCATAAAATTATTAATAAGTGAGGGAGGGTGTAATAATATAGAGAAAAATTATGTATTTTTCCTGGATTTTATGGTAAAATTGCGTAAAATAGATATTTAGTAGTATTTTTTGACACAAAACTTAAAAAAAGTTGATAAAAATTTTTTAGTTTTAAATTTTATAGTTAATTTTGTACCACATTTACCTGATTGATGTGATAGTATGAGAATATAATCACATCATACTAATGCATATATTTTTATGCATTGACAGGCTAATTGAATAGTAGTTTTGTCGTGTTTTATTTTGTGTTTGTGTTGTAAGCCAGGCTTTGTTGAGAAACAAGGCCTGGTTTTTTATTATAATAATGTGTTAGGATGTTGAAAGGTTAAATATTGTAAATCTGTTACATTTTTATAGTACTTTGTATTGCAAGGTACTAAAATTTATTTATATCTTTGCAAAACCAAAGAAGTACACAATGTTTGACTTCTGTATATGTTCACAATGTAAATGTAATGATTTATGAGTAACGAAAATGCAAAATCACAGATGAGAAAGGGGATGTTGGAATATTGCGTATTGTTGCTATTGCATCGGGAGGCAGCATATGCATCGGACATCCTAACACAGCTCAAAGATGCTGAGTTGTTAGTGGTGGAAGGGACATTATATCCCTTGTTAACACGTTTGAAAAATGATGGTCTGCTGAATTACGAATGGCGTGAATCTACACAAGGTCCACCCAGGAAGTATTATAGTTTGACTGATTTGGGTGTGAAGGCATTGAAAGCATTGGATGAAGCTTGGAATGGACTCACACATACAGTAGAGTTGCTGAAATCTAATATTACTGATGCAAAATTCCTGATTGTTTAACCGAATTAGATAATAAATATTAATATGAAAAAGAATATCAACGTTAATCTGTGTGGCGTAATTTATGCCATTGATGAGGATGCTTATGATTTGTTGAAGAAGTATCTGGAGAATATGCGTAGCTATTATAGTCGTCGTGCAGGAGGCGAAGAAATAGTTAACGATGTGGAGAGCCGCGTGGCTGAACTTTTTGCTGAATTAAAGGCTCAAGGTATAGAGGCCATAACTATAGAGCATGTGGAAGATATTATTAAACGTATTGGTGACCCGCAGCAGATGGATGAAGAAGCTGATGCTAACGGGGAACGTGTGATGGATGGTGGGTATGCCGAAACTGTTGAGAATAAAGGTGTAAGAAAACTGTTCCGAGATCCTGATGACAAGATTTTAGGTGGTGTAATCTCTGGTTTCTGCCGGTATTTTGACATAGAAGACCCTCTGTTGGTGCGTCTCTTGTTTGTGTTGATTGTCTTTTTATCGCACGCAGTGGGGATTATTGTATATGCTGTGTGCTGGGCATTGATACCAGAAGCTAAGACTGCAGAGGAACGATTACAGATGAAGGGTAAAAGAGTGACTCCTAACGCTATTAATGAGGAATTGATGCAGGGGGTAAATCGCGCGAAGCAATATGTGCAAGATCCAGAGAACCAACGTAAAGCCAGTGGGTGTTTAAGTACATTCGTGAAAATTTGCTTCTTCTCATTTATAGGTCTATGTGCATTGGTCTTTGGAGGATTGTTCCTGTCTGTACTTATGACTATCTTTATCTCATTAGGCGTTTCTGTGTTCGGTTTGGGTTCACTATTTGTGGGGATGGGTGTAGATCCAGCATGGACTGATGTATTGTTTACGGTACCTGATTGGCTGCTGTGGACACTGGCTACTTCTATTATCGTTGTGTTTGCTATACCATTAATTCTGTTGCTGCATAAATTGTTCCGTAAGCCAACGTCAAAGCCGATGTCAACAGGTAGTGTGGTGAGTCTGGTGATAGTATGGATCATTGCTTTGGCTGTGGCAATATCAGCCATGGTACCAGTCTTTGGATCAATCATAGATTATGCAGAGTATCATGACACTAGATTTACTACTGAGGTGATTTCAGCACAGCCTGCCAGCGAAGCAGAAGCAGTCTTCACTTACTGACAACTTAGGTAAATTAACATTGGGGTTGAATAGGCCGAATACGGATGAACCAGATCCGCTCATGGAGGCATATTCAGCCCCTTTTTCGTATAGCATATTCTTAATGGATTCGATTTGAGGGTGTTGGGGAAAAATGCTTGCCTCGAAGTCATTGACAAGGCGGTGGCGCCATTCGCTAATGGGTGCCTGAAGAATGTCGGTGATCTGTTCGGCAGGTCGTTGTGGGTGGATATGGGCAAAGGCTTCCTTGGTGGATACAAATACGTTGGGCTTGATAATGATAATTTGATAGTCTTTGAGGGACAAATTAATAGGCGTAAAAATCTCACCAATTCCAGTAGCAAAAGTGGGCTGGTTCTTGATGAAGAAGGCGCAATCGGCCCCCAACTGTGCTGCATAATGTTCCAGTTGTTGAGTGGTTAACTGTAGCTTGAACTGGTCATTTAGGATCTTGAGCATGAAAGCGGCATCGGCAGAACCTCCTCCTAATCCTGCACCTGAAGGGATGTGTTTTAACAGATGAATGTGGATAGAGGGCAAAGAACCACATGCTGCAAGTAGTAGGCGGTAGGCTTTGATGACCAGGTTGTGTTCTTTATCGCAATCAAGGGTATTGCCATTTTGCTGGAGGGTATAGTTGCCTTTTGAGTCATCGTCAAAAGGGGTTATTTCAAGGGCATCGTACAGTTCTGTTACTGGATAGAACACGGTTTCCAGGTTGTGATAACCATCAGGGCGGCGATTGACGATGTTCAGCCCTAGATTAATTTTGCAGTTAGGAAATGTTATCATATGGCGGTACAGTTTTCAACAGCAAAGTTAATAACTTTTTGAAATTTCTTACTGCAATCTGAGGGGATTTTCGAAATTAGATGCTACCTTTGTCCATACTAAAATTGAGATTATGGCAGAACAAACTCGAAGAGGAAGAGGACAACGTGCAGCAAGCAGTGCACAACCGGTGAATGATTATGGCAGAATACCACCACAAGCTACTGATTTAGAAGAAGCTGTGTTGGGAGCGCTGATGATAGAGAAAGACGCATATTCATTGGTGAGCGAGTTGTTGCGCCCACAATCGTTTTATGAGCGAAGACATCAATTGCTTTATACTGCCATCACTAATTTGGCGATTAGTCAGCAGCCGATTGACTTGTTGACGGTGAAAAACGAATTGGAGAAAGAGGGCACACTGGAAGAAGTGGGAGGACCGTTCTATATAACGCAGCTTACTAGTAAGGTGGCTTCAGCAGCTCATGTGGAGTTTCATGCCCGTATTATTGCCCAGAAAGCATTGGCAAGGGAACTTATTACTTATTCCAACAACATACAAAGCAAGGCTTTTGATGAGACACAGGATGTGGATGATTTGATGCAGGAGGCGGAAGGTAAATTGTTTGAGATTTCACAGAAGAATCTAAAGAAGGACTTTACGCAGATTAATCCTATTTTGGAAGAGGCATATCACCAGCTTCAAACAGCAGCTGCACTTTCTACTGGATTGACTGGCTTGGAGACTGGCTTTCACGATTTGGATAAGATTACATCGGGTTGGCAAAAATCCGATTTGGTGATTATTGCTGCTCGACCGGCTATGGGAAAAACGGCTTTTGTGTTATCAATGGCTAAGAACATGGCTGTGAATTATAGATGTCCTGTTGCTTTCTTCTCTCTTGAAATGAGTAATTTGCAATTGGTGAATCGATTGATTGCTAATACATGTGAGATAGAAAGTGATAAAATTAGGAGTGGCAAATTATTGCCTCATGAGTGGGAACGACTGGACCATAAGCTAAATGATTTGCTGGGGGCTCCATTATATATTGATGATACGCCTTCGTTGTCGGTGTTTGAATTGCGAACAAAGGCTCGTCGACTGGTACGTGAGCACGAGGTAAAGATTATTTTTATTGATTACCTGCAGCTGATGAATGCCAGTGGCATGAGTTATGGTAACCGTCAGGAAGAGGTAAGTACGATTTCCAGATCGCTAAAAGGTCTTGCAAAGGAATTGAACATACCAATTATTGCGTTGTCACAGTTGAATCGTAGTGTTGAAACGCGCGGCAATGGGGATCAGAAGAGTGATCAAAATCGACGCCCACAGTTGAGTGATTTGCGAGAATCTGGTGCCATTGAGCAGGATGCTGATATGGTGTGTTTTATTCATCGTCCTGAATATTATAAGATTTATTCTGACGAAAATGGCAATGACATACGTGGACAAGCGGAGATTATTATTGCAAAGCATAGAAATGGTGCAGTGGGTGATATTCACTTGCGTTTTATTGGTGAATATACTCGTTTCCAGAATCTTGATGATGAATTACTGGCTAATGCTGTAGTTCCTAAACCTCAAACGTTTAAATCGAAGATAAATACACCTATTGGGAATGATTCACCTTTACCGCCTCCTCCTTTACCTGAAGATGGTGTACCGTATTAAATAAAAAAACACTCCGATAGTTATCGAAACTAACGGAGTGTTTTCTTTTTTCAGGGGTTTATTCTATTGTTTCACTACACGTAACACACGAATACCTGTCCATTTTGGATTGTCTTCGAGCATCTTGTTAATGGTGTACTTAGAAACAACTACTTTCTTTTCTTTTGAAGATGCATGCATCAAAGTAAGCTTGCCATTAATTTTGAAAGCTAATCCCATGTGGGCAATGTCGAGACCTGGCTCATTGGTAGTAAACATGATGATGTCACCATCATGAATCCAGTCGAAACCATGAGCAGGCAAATTGCTTTGAGGAATATAGTTGACTGTGGTGCCATTGATGCGTTGCTCAATTTCTTTCATCTTCTGAACATTTTGAGAATTGTTGGCCAACTGGCGGTATTGGGTAGGATGGGCTGTCATATAGCCTGCTTGCACTTGCATGGTGTATTGGCTGTTGGCTTTTGTAATATCTTCCAAAATGCCGGCCTTGATGCCGTTCTCTGCCCATTCTGTCATATAATGCAGGCGAGAGGTGTAGCCGTCAATCTTGCCATCGCGATAGCGTAATTTTTGTACGTAATTGGCAAACGCTTCTTCATCTTTGTAATTGTTTTCCTTCATTGGTGCTAAAGCCATAGCAATTGAATATTCAACAAAGGTGGTGCAATCTAGTTCGTCTGTGTTTAATACTAATTCCTCGGTGTCACTCTGATCGAGTACATTGGCTACGTAAGGTACGTCCAATAATGACACTGCATTGGTAAGCACTTGGTTGCTCAGTGTCTGAGCATAAGCTTGTGCTGAAAATAATGCTGCTATAACGGCACTAATAATTAGTGAATGTCTTTTTTTAATTAAAATCATAAATGTATAAATTATTTATCAGTTTTCATTGTATATTTTATGAAGAATAAGATTAGCAGGATGTAAGCCAGCAAAGAAGCTGCTTCTGACAATGGATTGGCCAGCCATGCTTCGTTGGTGAGGTTGATGTCGGCAAAACGCATGCCAGCACTTACAACGCCCATTAATGCGCCACCAGCAATAAAGCCGGATGCCAATAATGTGCCTTTCTCTCCTCGTGTTTTATTAACTTTAGCATCTTTGCTACGGGTAGTTACATACCAGTTGATGGCACCACCGACAACCAATGGAATGTTGAGTTGTAGAGGAATGAACATACCCAAAGCAAATGCAAGAGCTGGGATTTTGCACCAATTAAGAATGATGGCCAGCAACGCACCAATGCCATAGAGTAACCAGGGAGCACCTACGCCACTCATCAGTGGTGCAATAACAGCCGCCATAGCATTTGCTTGAGGAGCTGCTAGCTGTCCGGTTGTAAAGCCGTATGCTTTGTTGAGAATAATCATCACACCACCTACTGTAGCTGCAGAAACAATGGTTCCCAGAAATTTCCAAGCTTCTTGCTTAGCGGGGGTGGTACCTATCCAATAACCAATCTTGAGGTCGGTTACAAATCCACCTGCCATAGAAAGAGCCGTACACACAACTCCTCCCATTACAAGAGCTGCTACCATGCCTTCTGGACCTCGTAAGCCTACAGCTACCATAACTACTGAAGCAAGAATCAGTGTCATGAGTGTCATACCAGAAACTGGATTGGTGCCTACGATAGCAATGGCATTAGCGGCAACGGTAGTAAACAGAAATGCAATGATTGTAACCAGCAACAGTGCTACTATGGTAAAGAGTATATTGCCTTTCATCACATCAAAATAGAAAAACAATAGCACTAGGATGATGGTGATGATTGATCCAATTGCTACTACTTTCATTGGCAAGTCGCGCTGGGTACGTTGAGTGGCTGCATCTGAAATGGATTTTCCACCCATTTCTTTTACGGCCAGGCTAACTGCACTTTTAATAATGCCCCAAGATTTAAGGATACCGATAATACCTGCCATAGCAATGCCACCGATGCCTATGCTCTTGGCGTAGTTGGTGAAGATGTCTTCTGGTGACATCTCGCCAACGGCTGTTGTAATAGCGGGATTCCACTGATTCAAAATGCTGTCACCCCAGATGAGCGACATGCCCGGGACTATGATCCACCATACTGCCAGAGAACCTGCACAGATAATTGAGGCATACTTTAAACCTACTATATAGCCTAAGCCCATGACTGCGGCACCAGTATTTACCTTGAATACTAATTTGGCCTTGTCGGCCAGTGTCTCGCCAAAACCAACTACACGTGTAGTGAAATTCTCGTTCCACCATCCAAAGGTGGAAACAATGAAATCGTACAAACCACCCACAATACCTGCAATCAACAATGGTTTAGCTTGGTTGCCGCCTTGTTGGCCTGAAACCAGTACCTGTGTGGTAGCCGTTGCCTCAGGGAAAGGATACTTACCATGCATCTCACTGACAAAATACTTTCTGAAAGGGATGAGGAACAAAATGCCGAGGCAACCACCTAATAGGCTGCTAATAAATACTTGTGTAAAAGTGACTGTGATATCTTCAGGATAAAATTCCTGTAAAATGTATAATGCAGGCAGGGTGAAAATAGCTCCGGCTACTATTACACCAGAACTAGCACCGATGGACTGTATAATAACATTTTCACCTAATGCGTTTTTTCGTTTAGCTGCATTGGAAATACCTACGGCTATGATGGCAATAGGGATAGCAGCTTCGAATACCTGTCCTACACGAAGACCTAAATAGGCAGCGGCAGCAGAAAACAATACTGCCATGAGTAAACCCCACATGACTGACCAAACATTGACTTCGGCATAAGTCTTGTCGGGACTTAATAATGGATTGTACACCTCGCCTGGTTTCAGCTCACGATAGGCATTGTCGGGCAGGGAGGTACGTATTTCTTCTTTCATGCTGATATAATTTATTTAACGTCAGCCAATACTTCGCCTTCGATGAAAAGTCTTACGGTTTCAGTCTTTGCGTTCGTGCGGATGGTAACCGATTTCTTAAAATGTCCTGGATATTTGTCGCGTGCATCGTATGTTACCTTGATACTGCCAGTCTTTCCGGGCAATACAGCTTCTTTACTGTATTCTGGAATAGTGCATCCACATGAAGCTACTGCCTGATGGATAACCAGTGGGGCGTTGCCTACATTGGTAAAGGTAAAGACCGTGGTAACAGTTCCTTTTCCCTGAGAGAAAGCACCAAAATTATGTTCAGTCTTGTCAAATTTAATGTCAGCTTGATTTTGTGCAGCTGCATAACCGATGCATATTGTCAGCATCGCTAATAACAACATGATTTTTTTCATCTCACAAATAATTTTATTTAAATATTGATTGCAAAGTTACGAATAAGCGAGTGAAAAGCCAAATAAATTTGAACATTTCAGAATAAGGCCGAGTAGGGTAAAGTTATTGTTTTTTTCTTTTTAATGTAAAATCTCACCTTGATTTAGTCAAAATGTATTAAATAGTTTGTGTAACTAACTATTTTTATCGAATTTTGTATGCTGAAAATCTGAGTGGAACTTATGAAGGAAACAATAAAGATACAGAACCTTTCGATTGGATATACCCATAAAAATAACGTGAAAGTTGTGGCGAAAAACATTACTGCTACTATTTTTAGTGGAGAACTGACCTGTTTGTTGGGTGCTAATGGCGTAGGAAAAAGTACGCTGCTACGTACGTTGTCTGCTTTTCAACCAAAACTTGAGGGTGAAATTTTTATAGAAGGCAAGGAAATTAGTGGATTTACAGACAAGCAATTATCGCACGTTATTAGTGTTGTACTTACGGAAAAGCCCGACATACGTAACATGACAGTGCTGGAACTGGTTGGCTTGGGAAGAAGTCCTTATACTGGTTTTTGGGGTACCCTTACTAAAGAGGATGAGGTTGTTGTGAAAAATGCTATTCAACTGGTGGGTATTGAAGATTTGCAAGATAGAATGATTCAGACTCTTAGTGACGGTGAACGACAGAAGGTAATGATAGCTAAGGCTTTGGCACAGGAAACGCCTGTAATTTATCTCGATGAACCAACAGCTTTCTTGGATTATCCTAGTAAGGTGGAGATGATGCAATTGTTATTTAGGTTGAGCAGAGAAACTGACAAAACTATTTTCCTTTCAACTCACGATTTGGAATTGGCTTTGCAAATAGCCGATAAGTTGTGGTTGATGGACAAACAGAGAGGGGTAAGGATAGGAGCTCCTGAAGATCTTTCTCTGGATAATAGTTTGGGTAGTTATTTTGCTCGTAAGGGAATTGTATTTGATCCAGAAATAGGATTGTTCAGGGTAGAGAATGATTATACCAGAAAGATACGCTTGCGTGGTAGCGGTGTGAGATTTTTAATGGTTTCTAAAGCATTGAAACGCATAGGGATACAATGTGATGTTAAAGCAGATGGTGAAGAAGAAATTGAGGTGTTAGCAGATAGTTTCATCCTTCATAAAGCAGATAAAAAAACAACTTATACAACTATAGCTGATTTGGTGGAAGCACTTAAATAAATCTCTATTGGTTACTACAAAATGAAATCAAACGACAGATACGAGATGCTGACTACAGGGAGTGTGCCTAAAACAATTAGTACGCTTGCTGTGCCTACTATTATTAGTATGCTCGTGACTAGTTTGTACAGTATTACTGACACATACTTTGTCGGACAACTGGATACACAATCAACAGCAGCTGTAGGAGTTGTGCTTTCTGTTATGTTTTTCATACAGGCAGTTGGCTTTTTCTTTGGTCATGGCTCTGGCAACTTTATTTCAAGACAATTAGGAGCGAAGAATCGTGAAGCTGCATCTAGAATGGCAGCTACTGGTTTTGTGTATTCTATCTTGTTTGCTTCAATGCTGGGAATAGTTGGATTGCTGTTTTTGGAACCTATTTCATTAGCTTTAGGCTCTACTCCTACAATTTTACCATATACTAAGCGGTATTTGTCGATTATTCTGTGTGGCGGCCCTTTTATGGCTGGACAAATCACCCTCAATAATCAGATGCGATTGCAAGGAAACGCATCGTATGCAATGGTCGGAATTGTAAGCGGAGCTGTGTTGAATGTTGTGCTTGATCCGATTTTCATTTTTTCGTTCAACATGGGAGTGAGTGGCGCTGCGCTGGCAACAGTTGTCTCTCAAATGATTGCTTTTACTATTCAGCTCATTCAAACATTTAGAGGGGGAAATTTACGCATCCATCTGAAGGAGTTTAATCCTTCTTGGAGTTTTGTGGTTGAAATTATCAGCGGAGGTGCTCCATCACTCACTCGTCAAGCTTTGGGCAGTGTATCAACGATCATGTTGAATTATGCTGCAGGAACCTGGGGTGGGGATGCAGGTATTGCAGGTATGTCAATCGTAAATCGCATGTCGTTTTTTATCAACTCTGTACTGATTGGTTATGGACAAGGATTTCAACCTTTGTGTGGATTCAGCTATGGGGCAGGTTTGTATGACCGTGTGCGTGAGGGATTTTGGTTTTGTGTAAAAGTTGGAACTGTTTTTTTATCTGTTGTGGCTGTATTTGGCTTAATCTTTGCAGAAGAAATAGTGGCTTTGTTCCGTGATGATGTTGAAGTCATAACTATAGGTGCTGCCGCTTTCCGTTGGCAGTTACTTACATATCCGTTGGGTGCAATAGTTATGTATAGTAATATGATGATGCAAACTATACGTAAACCTATTGAAGCAAGCATATTATCTTCAGCACGTCAAGGTATCTTCTTTATTCCTACTATCTTAATAATACCTCAACTATTTGGTATAAAAGGGGTTGAAGCCACTCAAGCAATAGCAGATTTACTGTCGTTCTTGCTGGCTATACCACTTTGTGGAAATGTGTTAAGAAAACTGGAAAATAAGAAAAGTTGACTTATCTTATCTAAGAGTGAGCTCATGGTTCGTTAACTATTCCTTAATTTTCTTCAGTTTTTGCATCTACTTCCGCATGCCTGTTTTTTAATGTTTTACTAACGGTTAATAATTCTTGCAGGTTAGATGGTTCGTAGTGCTCTCCATTGCAAATGATAATGGCATTTAGCTTAACGCGAGAATACTTATTAACACGTTTCTTAACTTTATCAGTTTCTTGTGCTGCCAATAATTCGGCAGGAGTGACATTGAGCGCGTTGGCTATCTTTTGTAGTGTTTGTAAAGTAGGATTGCGCAGTCCAGCATACAAATTTGCCTGTTTTAATCCAGCTTTTTTGGCCAACTGGCTTTTGTTCATCCCATTCTGTTTTAAAAATTTATCGACGTCTAACATAACATATTAATTTATAAGTTTTTGATATGGCAAAGATAATATATTATTTAAGATAAACCATGGAAACCATGAAAAATTTTTACTAAAAACGCAAAAATATGTTCAATAACATGATTCAGCTTTCATTTTACCATTTAATGTGAGAATTCTTGGACAATTTGCGGTGTCTAATTTGATGAAAATTAGTATTTTATGCTGCAATTGGAGTGAAATAAATCAATCTCTGAGAACCCAGGCTGCATTGAATAATCCTTTTTCTTGGAATTGATGAATTGCACGATATGCGTCAATTTCTTTTTCATATGAATCTACGCTTACGCGAGCCTTGCCATTGCCTATGATAGCTTTTGCTTTAGGATAACCTTGTTCAATGAGGTGTTGTACTTCTTTTTGTGCAATTTCTGCATTTCCCACGCTTGCCACAATAACATTATATAACTTCTTCACTTTTACTGGTGTTTCAGCTTTAATGGAAGAAGTGCTTGTTGTGGATGTCGAGGTAACTGAAGGTGTTTCTGTTACCTTTGTTGTATTTTCACTTTTCTGATTTTCTGTATTGGTAGTCTTAGGTTCTGGAGATGCTTGATGTTTGACAATAGAACTCATGTTCAGTGATTGTTTTAACATCTCTTTGGGCAGCATACTTGCTTCATTGTTATATACCTCGGTATTCTCAATAGGTGAGGCAATGAAGAAAGAGCCTATTACTAAGATGATAACTGCTACTATCGCTGCTACATTTTGGATGTATTTGCTGAAATCTACTATCTTAGCACTCTGTTCGATATTATTATGATTGGGTGCAATAATAATTTCTGGTTGTACACTTTTGATTGCAGATGGGGGTTCTATTTTAAAGCTGTCCAATCCCCAAAATACAGGTGTAGCAATGCGATCATCAAATGGCGTAAATTCATATTTCCCATGAATGTCATAACGTAGTTCACCAACATTTTCTAACTCCATGGATCCGCTTTCATGTAAAGTGGAAATCAGTTCTTCTGATTGTTGATGAATTATTCTCTCAGCTTCAGGGAAGGATGAGCCATAAACCGACATGTATGATTGAGCCAATAACCCATCGTTAATGCGTAATTGGGGGTTAAAACCAACTACTCGCATAGGTGGTAAAAAAAGATTATCTTTTTCCACCAACTGTGCTGGAATGTAGTGAGCAATGAAACCACCAAAACCTGGGATGATTACGCAATCATTCTCCAGTAACAACGCGGCAATATGTTTGGCCAATTCATTCATTTATTACTGCGAAGTTACGAAAAGATTTTATTAAACCCAAAAAAAATTTTAATTTTGCATGTTTTATTTATAATTGTGCTGAATGAGAATCTTTAAAAACGTTTGTTTTTTTGTTGTGTTTTTCCTGGTAGCATGTAATGGGGGAGCTAATAGGTTGGAACGAATACCCGAAGATAAGGTAGCAAAGGAGCTTTTACAAGGTGTTTGGATTGATGATTCCAACGATTTCCCTCTTTTTATGGTATCTGGTGACACCTTGAGATATGTTGATGAGAATGCTAAACATTTGACATTCAAGATTATTCAAGATTCTTTATATTTGATGGGTATTGACACTTTGGCATATAAAATAGAGCGCCAAGGTGAAAATATATTCTGGATAAAATCTGGTACTTATGGACTCATGAAATTGCATCGTTCAGATTATGAAGATGACAAATTGGCTTTTGATTTACCTCAAGAAGTTGAAAAAGAAGAAGTAATTCAAGAATATGTAGAAAAAGACAGTGTAATTGTATATAATGGTACTCGTTTTAGAGGCTATGTATTTATTAATCCTACTCAATATAAGGTAGTCCGTACATCTTATGATGAGATTGGCATTGGGATAGAGAGAGTTTATTACGACAACATTATACATATTTGTGTCTATGATGGAGCACAAGAGATTTTTGGCAGAGATATAGATAAGTTTTTTTTCAAAGATAATGTGGCCGAAGAAGAACTGGCTGTTAGTGTACTATCAGATATGGATTTTTCTGGCGTTGATGATAGTGGTTATCATTATCAGGCTATCTTGACAGTTCCTGATAGTCCTGTTTCTCACCACATTCATCTGATTATTTCTCCCAAGGGAGATATTCAGATTGATGAAGAGTAATGTTGATTAAGCTTTCTTCTTCTTGCTTGTTTTTTTATTTACAGGTTTACGAGTCTTTCTCTTAGGATTGTATGCTGGAGTTTCGCCTAATTCCTCTGGAACGGGAATTTTGTATACATCTTTTCCGATGAAATCTTCAATTTTTTTGAATTCTGTCTGTTGATCATCGTTGACAAAAGTAATGGCTAGTCCGTCATTATTAGCACGTGCGGTTCGACCTACACGATGCACGTAGTCTTCACAATCGTATGGAACATCATAATTGATAACTAAGCGAATGTCATCAACATCAATGCCCCTGGAAAGGATGTCTGTTGCAACAAGTATGTCTATTTTGCCTGCCTTGAAACGGTACATAACATCTTCACGCTGCGATTGTTCTAGCTCAGAATGCATAGCATCAGCATTGAATCCTTTTTTCTTCAATGCTGCAGCTAATTCTCTTACTTTGATTTTTTTTGAAGCGAAGATAATGACTCGCTCTGGTTTAGCGTCTTGAAAGAGATTTAATATAATACCTATTTTTTGGGGCTCATGACATATGTAGGCTGCTTGAATTATTTTCTCGGCAGGCTTTGATACGGCAATCTTTATTTCAATAGGGTCAGAAAGGATTTTCTGTGCCAGCAATTGTATCTTTTCAGGCATAGTAGCCGAAAACATAATTGTTTGTCTATAATTAGGCAGAAAACTTACAATTTGCATGATATCATCATAAAAACCCATGTCAAGCATGCGGTCAGCCTCGTCAAGAATAAAGAAGCTTACTTTCGAAAGATCAACATATCCTAAGCTTAAGTGAGCCAAAAGTCGGCCAGGTGTAGCAATTACAACATCTGTACCCATTGTTAATCCACGTTTCTGTTGCTCAAAAATAACTCCATCACCACCTCCATATATAGGCACACTGCTCACATTATCCATGTAATATGAGAAACCTTGCATCTGTTGGTCAATTTGTTGGGCTAATTCACGGGTAGGGGCCATGATAATGCAATGTATAGCATCTTTAGGTAATTGTCCTGTTGCCAATTTGTCGAGTACCGGTAACAAATAAGCAGCAGTCTTACCAGTACCAGTTTGGGCTACTCCAATCAGGTCACGTCCTTCCAGCAAAACAGGTATAGCTTGCTCCTGTATAGGGGTACAGTCTTCAAAATGCATATCCCAAAGTGCGTCAAGCACGTCATCATGTAAGTCAAGATCCTCAAATTTCATTGCTACACATTCATTTAGGCTGCAAAATTAGGTAAAATTTTTGCTATTTATGCTAAATAACATAAAAATATGGGTGCAAAAAGTATGTTTTTTAGCATATTTTTTTGTCTTTATGAAAAAATGCATTTATTTTGCGCCCGATTTCGTGAAGAAATTAGGATAAGAATGTACGACTCCGGTCGCTGAATCTTACTTTAGTATTAACTAAAACGGATTACATGAGGTATTATGTAAATTGGTTTTTTGTTGTATTATTGATTAGTTCCTTGACATCATTTGTTGAAAAAAACAGACCAATTGAAGGTCTGAGTATTGGTGAATATGCACCTAATTTTATTATGGGCATTGACACAGACAAAAATAATTCAGTTCATAAACAGCTTTCTATGTTACATGGAAACTATGTACTGATTAATTTCTGGGCTTCTTACGATGCTCCTTCGCGTATGCGTAATATTGAATTGAATAGAGTGTTGCTTGATAATGAGGATTCCCAGAAACGTATTGAGTTCGTTTCAGTATCGTTTGACGATTATGCGTCAATCTTTCATGAAACGGTTAAAAAAGATGGTATAGTTGGTGCCGGCTGTTTTGTAGATACTGACGGCGAGAAATCCCATATCTTCAAGATGTATAAGTTGGAGAAAGGATTTACCAATTATTTACTGGATGAAAATGGTATGATAATTGCCAAAAACATTTCAGTTGCGGAGCTTTCTTCTTATTTGAATGAACGTCAATCTTGATTTCAGTGAACAACTAAGCAGAATGTATATAAACAATTGAGGACTAATACAACAAAAATAGAGCATAGTTGAGAGTTGTCAATATGCTTTAAAGGATAACGAGGCTCGTTTGGATTTTTTCCAGACGAGCTTTTTTGTTTTGTATGTAAAAAAAAAACGGCTGCTACTCCACGCTTGGAGGCAACCGTTTTTCACTGAAGCAATTATCTTAAAATTTAAGGTCAATACCAGCACCTATAACATGATTTGTTCTGGAGAATACCTCTTTTCCGAAACTAGCGGCTTTCTCATAATCAGAGTAGATAGAACAGAAATAGCCAGCATTTAAGCGTATAACCTTGCTTACATTCCATGCACCTCCTAAACCAACACTGTAGCTGTCACAGGCAAATGATGTATCCTGCTGATACCCATCGCTTAGACCATAATCTGTGCGCTGACCACCACAACTGATCGTGAATTTTTCGTTGATATCATACTCAATACCTGCCAAAAACTCATGTGTGCCACGTGTTAATTCTTTCTGTCTGTCATTCGCCATCTTGGCGTTCTTGTCATCAAAAAAATGATATTCTAATGTGGCACGTAATTTTGGGGTAAACTCATAACCTGCAGCTAAAGAAAGTAGAGCTGGCATATCGTAGCGAGTCTTTGCACCATCTTTATAAGGAGCAATGTAGGGATCAAATCCTCCAGCCATCTTTTCTTGTATGCCCTTACCAATAGCAGCAGCTTGTTCAGGTGTGATGGCACCACTAATCACCAGCTGTGTCAAAGGCTGTGTGACCATTCCTTCTGAATTCAGCTCTGCATTTAGTACATTGGTATCATTTTTTGTACTGATCTTTGTGCGGAATTCGTAGCGAGCACTTAATGTTAGAGGACCTTTATGGAAGTTTAAACTTATCATAGGAGTAAGGCCCCAACCTTTTTGGTCAACATCAAGTAATAGGCTAGCAAGGGTACCTTTGGTGGGATGATTGCCAGCAATTACGTGGCCACGATAGTATCCGTCATAGTAGTTAACACGCATGCCTACTGCTCCTGCAAAATTATCAGTAAATTTATATGTGAAGTTAAATTGAGCACCATATATATATTGTTTCCCCTTCATAGAAGAGTCAAAATTGTACTGATCTGGTGTAATTGGTGGAATTGCACCACCCGTTGCAGAAGAAAGACCACTTGTTAGATCTGTGATGGTCTTATTGATTAAGGCGTTGAACATGGGTACACCATTCTTATATTCTACAAATCCACCGCTACCTACTATACCAATCATGGTAGAAATAGCCCAGCGGTCTTTTTTGTAAGATGCAAATAAGGCAGGAACTATGGGGGCTGAAGCTTTGCCTTCATATAATATTCCATTTGCCTTTATGTCACGATATTGCCACGGTTTCTGAAAGTTAACAGATAATTGCCAACCTTCATGACCCCAGGCTAGACCAGCAGGGTTAGAAAAAATAGCATCAATATCAAACGATGTACCACGAGCCATCATTCGGTTGAATGCAATGTGATAATTCGTATTGGTCATCAAGCCGCCTGCTTGGGCGAAGATGCAAATACTTAACAGCAGTCCTAAAAGAAAACTTTTCTTCATATAATTAATTAGTTCGTTAGTTTCAATTGTAACTTTCTCTGCAAAGATAGATATTTAAGTTTCAATTGTAACTATCTACAGGGAATTATTATTCTGAAAAAGCTGTTCTTTAAGTATAATTAACAAATATGAGCCTGTTCTGCCTGTTTTTTTTCTTAACTTTGAGAGTTAAATAAGCAAAAAAGAACCGATGAAGGATATGAAATGGAAGATACTTTCTTCTGAATATTTGATAAAAAGACCTTGGCTTACTGCCAGACGTGATGTGGTAGAACTTCCAGATGGAAGAATAAATAATGAGTATTATGTATTGGAATATCCCACTTGGATTAATGTTACAGCTATTACTAAAGATGGTGAGATGGTAATGGTGCGTCAGTATCGTCATGCTTTGGGACAAACTAATTTTGAAATAGTAGCAGGTGTTATGGAACAAGGTGAAGAGGCTATTGATGCTGCAAAACGGGAGTTGTTAGAAGAAGCAGGTTATGGTGGTGGTGAATGGCGTGAAATTGCCGTTATTTCTGCTAATCCTAGTACAACGACTAACCTTACTCATTGTTTTTTGGCAACTGGTGTAGAGAAGGTTAGTGCACAACATCTTGATGCTACCGAGGATATAGAAGTATATCTTTTTTCACCCGCAGAAGTAAAAGAAATGATTAAAAAGGGGGAACTTGTACAATCGCTTATGTTGGTGCCTCTGTTAAAATATTTCTCTGGCATCTAATATGTCTTTTTCTGTTCTTAGAGATTATAAGGATTTATTGATGTATATGAACCAAGCAAACGGTTTTCGATCAGACAAATAGTTTAGATTGGACTCGTTGTTGTATGCCTCTTGCTCAAAGCTGATGTTGCGATAGGCATTGCCTTTCATAGGAAGACGAATGATCCATTCTATAAGATACCATGAATAAAAACCTACCACGAGCATTTCTAACATTTGGCGGGTATGAATACGCTCATGGTTTAATATCCGTTCGTTTATATCAGCTTCATTTCGTGCAAATATTATACCTAGGAGATTAATAGCGGTAAATCGTTTTAAAGGCAAGTATTTATTTCTTATAATCAGCACTTATTTCTTTAGTCCCTTATAATATTGTTTTAATGTTTCTGCATCAGTAATTTTATCGGTAAATACTTCTAATAATATGGGTTGGCGCGTAATGTCAGGTTTCGTAAAGTAAGGTAAAGCTGTTTGCAAGTCTTCGCTGCTGTTGGCTGAAAGATAAGTAAATCCACGATCTTCAGCCCAGCATTTGGCCGAAGCCTGATGGGTACCCGTAACATATCGCTGTGTCTGGTTATCTGGGGTAAATCCTGGTAGGTTCTGCATTTGTGCATTACCACCATTATTGATAATCATTATACGTATATTTGAGCCAAAATTACTGTTCCACAGTGCATTCATACCTTCGAAAAAGCTTACATCACCTAGCAAGATAAAGTTTAATTTCTCACTCGCAGTAGCATATCCTAAGGCAGTACTTAATGAACCTTCACTTCCTTCTAATCCCATATTTGATTGAATTTCAATATCATTAGGCAATGCGAAAATTTGCGCGATCCTAACTACAGAACTGTTGCCTAAATGCAGTGAGCACCCTTTTGGTAATGATGATAGCAATTGCCCGACTGCATAAAATTCTGAATATGGCAAGCGAGGTGATGAGAGCTTTTCTTCCAACTGACTCCATTGTCGGGGATAAAGAGGTGGAATGTCTTCTATAAGTGGAGCAATTTTCTCAAAAAATTCAAATGGATCCATTTCTATGACCGTCGTTAGAGCTCCGAAGGCATCATATATCTTACCATCAATTGATACATGCCAATGTTCCTGTGGTTTATGTTTGCGTAAGAAGTATTTTAACCTTCTGGATACAATTGTTCCTCCAAATGTAATCAATAGCTCAGGTGTCAAATTTTCTTGAGTTTTCAGATCCATTGGGTATAACAATTCTTCCATTCTTCTAATGGGATTGCCTGGAGTGGTGTGATTGCTTAGGTTTTCGGTAAACCATACAAATTGTTTTGCCAACGTCATTTCATGCTTTTTGTCGAAAACATAAATGTTGTTCATTTGGCCAGCCACCACCATGCGCTTTTTTAGTTTATTAAGTCGGTTTACCAAAGGTTGATAATCCTGTTCATACATGTTAAGTCCTTGATATCTTTCTATCACTCTTTCCTCTTCTAAATCGGCAGTATTACACCCAAATGCTGGGTCGCTTAGTTGTATATTAATATGTACAGGACCTCTTCCGTGATGTTTACTTTCCAACAAGGCTTCGTTTATTAATTTGTTGCAATTCAATGCATCTGCGTCACTTTGAATTTCTTGTAAGTTAATTGCACACTTAACTGTTTTCTCAAAGATAAGAGGCTCTTTTAATCGGGATGGAACTGTGTCAGCTGATATCACTACTAAAGGAACTTGCTGGTGATAGGCTTCGGCCACAGCTGGTAGCATGTTAGCTAAACCATTACCTGTTGCGCAAACCACAGCTACTGGAGCAGCATCGTGTAGCGACAATCCTATAGCAAAAAAGCCAGCATTACGATTATCGTTCATAGGATAGCAAGTATAGTGGTTTACTTGTAGAAAAGTATGAATAAGTGATGCATTTTGGCTACCAGGGCATAATACCACTTTTGTCACTCCATGTGATTTTAGTAAAACTGCTAATTGCCGAACAGATCTTTTATCGCTATACATATAATAATTGTGTAAAATATTTATTATCTTTGATGCGGTAAAGATACTAATAAAAGAAAGAAAAACTAAACGATATGATAAAAAAACTTTTGAAAGGATGGTTTATAGTAGGGCTTTCTGCTATATTACCTGTTGTTGCTTGGGCAGGAACACAGATTACCAACCTGCGTGTGCAGGATAGTGTTGAACCTTTAGCTTTAGAAGATAAGCATCCATTGTTCAGCTGGATAATGGAGTCTGATGCAATCGGGCAGTATCAACAAGCTTACGAACTGACTGTCTGTCGTGAAAGTGACGGAAAGGTAATGTGGAGCACGGGGCGTGTACAGAGTAATGCTTCAGTAAACGTTCCTTATATGGGAGTGGCTCTTCAACCTGAAACAGCTTATAAGTGGCAGGTAGAAGTTTGGGATACGCAGGGCAACCATTATCAGCAACAAAGCCGTTTTGAAACAGGTCTTATGAGTGCCAAACAAGCTGCGTGGAGCGGAGCACAGTGGATAGGCTCAAAGGAAGTTATTCTCGATGCAGCCTCGCATAACTATTTTCAAATAGCTACCAAATTGCACATTATAAAAGGTGATAAAGCAAGCATTATACTGGGCGCCAATGATTTTCGTCTTAAAGATGCTTTTCAGAATATAGATCATCTGCAAGGTGAAAATTATATCCGAGTTGAGTTTGATTTTAGTGGAGTAGGGACAGATAGGGGTGCAGAAATCAATATTTATCGTGTAGGATATGCTAAAAGTGATAAAGCAGATGTCCCTTTTATTGCAATTAATAAGGAGAAATTTCCGAAGACGAACCTCAATGAAATTATTACTAGCAAGAATGCTGTTTATGATCTTACTGTTGATATTGAGACCAGTAACATTTATTTTATAATTAATGGAAAAGATCTCATTACCGAGCCTGCCGATCCAAATCGTCGTCGCTTTGGAGGCTTTGCTGTTGGTAGTACCAGTATGAAAATGAGTAATGCTACCCGTTTGAATATTGGTCCTTGGGGACGGACACACGATTTTAATACTGCTCCTCATTTGGCTGAGATTGGCTTTGCTGCAATGCCAAGATCGATTGTAGAATATCAAGACTATCAGATAAATAATAGAGGACAAGCTATTAACAGTATTGCTTTCGATCAGCCTAATTATAGTGTTTTTAGTTCTATTCCTGGTGTGGAAATTAATGGGAATACAATTATTGTAAGCAATGATAGCAACAAAATGCTTATGGGGCACGTTGATCCTTCGCATGGATCAATGACTATGCTTCGTACGCAGTTTGCTACCACGCAAGGCAAGAAGATTGTTAAAGCCAAACTGTATGCAACAGCTATGGGGTCATACGAAATGTTTATTAATGGAAAGCGTATGGGGAATTATTGGTTTACCCCTGGTGATAGCCAGTATCGTGAAACGATGGGATATCATGCTTTTGATGTAACTTCTTTGTTGCAGGAAGGCAATAATGCAATAGGTGCACAATTAAGTCCTGGTTGGTTTACTGGCTATATGACTTTTACTACAAGTAATTACAACTTCTTTGGCGATAACGAAGCATTATTGGCAAAGCTAGTAATCACCTATGATGATGGAAGTAAGCAAACAGTGGTTACCAATCCACAGACGTGGAAGAGTTACAATGACGGACCAGTTCGCTTTGGTAGCTTTTTCCAAGGTGAACGTTACGATGCCAATTACGAGGCTGCTGTAAAAGGATGGAAATCTGTAGGGTTTGATGATAATAAGTGGCAACCAGCTGATATTATAGTTCAACGTGATTGGGTAAACTTTGATTTTATGGCTCGCTACGATGAACCTGTTAAGGTGCGTGAGACACTGACAGCTCAACGTGTAATGCCTACTCATAGCGCTGATCAGCACACCTTTATTTACGATATGGGTGTCAATATGGTGGGAGTACCTCAAATTACAATTCCTGCAGGTTATCTCCAAAAAGGTGATGTGGTAACACTACGTTATGCTGAGCAATTATATCCTGGTTTTAAGGGTGATGATAAATATTATGTAGACACTTATGGACGTAAGGGAAAGAATATTGCAGGGCGTCCCTTGTATGAAACTTTCCGAGCAGCTTTGGCTACTGATTTCTACGTTGCAAAAGGCGATGAAGAAATAATCATCCAGCCTACTACCACGTATCGTGGTTATCAGTACATTCAAATTACCTTACCTAGTCATAAGGGTGCTTTACCTGTAGCCAACATTAAAGGCTTAGTGATGTCGAGTGATCAGTTACCTACAGGTACTTATGTGGCCACTACAGCTGATGGAAATAAGACGGCAAAGTTGGTTAATCAATTGATTAAGAATATACAACGTAGCCAATTGGGCAACTTCTTTACAATTCCTACCGATTGCCCACAGCGCAATGAGCGTATGGGATGGACGGGTGATGCCCAGGCTTATACCCGCACAGCTACTTATAACAGTGATGTACAGAACTTTTTCCGGCAGTGGATGGTGGCTTTACGAGCTGATCAAGGAGTTGGTAGTGATAAGGATGCTCCTGGAGGCATTGGTAGTACGGTACCAACTTACAATCAGCAGGATGATACTTCTTTTGCAGATGGAACAACTTGGGCAGCAGCTGTTTGTATGGTGCCATGGCAGCTTTATATTCAATATGGTAACACTCAGATTATAGAGGAGAATATGGAGGCGATGATGGCTTGGCTTAACGGTATGGACTTTTATGATTTCAGTGAACAGTACCCACATTTATCATCGAAAGCAAGCGGTTTGGCCGATTGGTTGGCTATGGATACGAACACACCTTCCGATTTAGTAAACAACGCCATATATATCTATATGATGGAGGTAACAGCCATTATGTCTGATGCTATTGGTAAAACCGATTATGCGAATATATTACGTGCGCGCAGAGAAGCTGCTTTAAAAGAATGGAATGAGGCATATGTTGATTCAGCTACAGGTAAAACACGTAGTGCCGATGGTAAGAAAATAATTCATTCACAGGCTTCTTATGCTACTCCACTTAACTTCAACTGTTTTAATGAACAGAATAAAGCGAAAGCTATTCAATATTTGGCAGAGTTAGCCGCTAATCCATCGGCTAGCGGAGATGGATCAAAGCAATTCCCTGCTTATACTATAACAACAGGTTTCTCGGGTACTCCTAATATATTACCTGCTTTGAGTAGATCAGGAAAGGCAGATGAAGCTTTCCGCATGTTTACCTGTACTGATTTTACTTCTTGGCTTTACCCTGTTACAAAAGGGGCCACCTCTGTATGGGAGCGATGGAACGGTTTAGAAGTTGCATTTGGTAAAAACAATCAAAATAATATGAACTCGTTCAATCACTTTGCATTAGGCGCAGTAGGGCAGTGGATGTATGAATATCAATTGGGTATTACCTCTAATCATGTAAATGGTAAGGCAGGTTATCAACATTTCATCCTTCAACCTACAGCTGGAGCAAATTACACAAGCCTAGAAGGTAGTTATCGTAGTAACTATGGTGATGTGAAGAGTGCTTGGAAGGCTGATGGTAAGGGAAAGATGACAGCATATCAAGCCACAGTTCCCGCTAATACTTCTGCTACCTTGTATCTTCCTATTTTGGCGTCCAATTTTGGTGAGTCCAAAGGTGTTAGCTATGTAGGTAAGACTGTTCATAATGGAGTAGAATGTGCTCAATACGAATTGCAGTCTGGTACCTTTAGCTTTGAGTTGCAAGGAACTAGTTTGGTGGTTAAATAGTTCTAGCCTATTAAAGGATTTATTTATTGTTATACCTTTAAATAAAGAGCTCCTCCGCTTATCAAGCAGAGGAGCTCTTATTTTTACCTTTTATTCTAAACCATATGTTGAGTCAACAATTACTCAGTTTCGTATTCAACCTTGTTCCCCTCTTTGCACTCGTGCTTCTCACGTACGATTTTCTCACCTGGTTTCAGTTTGCGAGCTTCGTATTTAAAGTCTTTAAAACTCTTGATGAGTTTTTCCTCGGAAATCTTATCAGCATCATACTTAATCGTTACTGTTTGAGCTACTAAACTCGTAGTAATACCTTCAACGCCATTAACTTTAATGAGATTGGTCTTTACACGATTCACGCAGTTCACACAATGCATCTGGGGGGTAGTGGTTACAACTACAGTCTTAATGTCTTTAGCAAAGCCAATAGTGGCTATGAAGCACAAACCAATAGCTAAAATACTTTTCTTCATAATACTTTTTTGTTAATTTGTTAATACTAATACAATGCAGTAATCACTATTCTATAACCACTTTTTTATTTTAAGCGGCAATTTTACGAAATATTTTTATTATCTCCAAAAATCAGGGTCTTTTTTGATAAAAAAGTAATACCTTTGCGTTCAACATGTGAAATTATCTTTTTAATTATCTTTGTGTAGTTGTATAACAGCCAAACCCAATAATAAACGTTTGATGTTTATATTTAGTTCTACCATAGGAATATAAATCTTGCGAATTGATATGCGATTGTTAGATAGATGGAAATTTATATTACTGATTTTGTTCAGTGTATTTTTTGTCGCCTGCTCGTCTGACGACATGGGACCTCTTCCTATTGAATACGACTACCCACCGCTTGCTGAGCATACACAACCAGTAAAAGAACTTATAGAAATTTGTAAAGAGAATGATGAGGTGAGAGCTTTGTTGGAACATGCTATACAACAAGCTGCAGATATTAATCCAGACAGAAAATATAATCCCGCTCAATCTTTAGAAGAATTTTTTGTTTTTATAGATTGGAATGTTCGTGCTTTGCCTTGGGATGTAATGACAGGTTTAAAAGCTGATGGCGCAAGTTTGTACAGCCGTGTAGATCAAGGTGTTGGGTATTTCTGGTTTGTGGTAGATCAACCTTTAGACGAGTTGAAAGATCGTGGTTTTTTCTATCCTACAGTAGAGTTTGTTGAACCATTTGCTTCTTGGTTAACTACTTATTGCAATGCTTGGGGTGATTGGCTCAGTACTCCAGAAAGCTGGAACGATACTTATTACAACATGGTATCATCAGATCCTGTTTGGGGAGTGGCGAATGGATGGTATGAGAGTGGTGATAAATGGAGTACTTTCAATGAGTTTTTTGCTCGTCGATTAGCCAGTCCAGATGTACGCCCCATTGATGAGGTAGCAGAGTTGGTTTCACCTGCCGATTCTTGGCCCAAGGCCTTGTGGGAGATTGATGATAATAACCAGTTACTTTATCCTGATGATGTACAGATTAAAACTGCAAAGTTCTCTGATATAGCTGATTTAATAGGTCACGATAGTAAGTATAAAGATGCTTTTGCTGGTGGTACGCTAACACATACATTCCTGGATGTGAATGATTACCATCGATATCATGCTCCTGTAGAAGGCAAGTTAGTAGAACTTCGCACTATACCAGGGGTCGCAGCAGGTGGTGGTTATACCTTGTGGGATAACAAATCGAAACGTTATTATTACGTTAATGATATGGGTTTTCAAATGGTGGAAACACGGGCTTGTGCTATAATAGAAACACCAGATTTTGGTTTGGTAGCTATGCTGCCCATTGGTATGTCACAAATATGTAGCGTAAATTGGATCAATGCTTTAAAAGTGGGCAACCAACTTTATAAGGGTGACGAAATGGGTTATTTCCTCTTTGGCGGATCTGATGTTGTGATGATTTTCCAAAAAGGCATTGAAGTTAACCTTGTTACTACAACTGATGGAGCCGGTGGATATGAGCATATTCTTATGGGAGAACCATATGCAAGACTAACAAGCAATAAAACAAAATGAACCTCATTGATTTTTTTAAAAAATCGATAGCTGCACGCATAACACTACTTGTAGTGCTAGTGGTTACTATTATATTGTTGGGTGGAGGCATCTGGCAGATGTATCATGTAAGAGGTTGGGTGGAAAATGAAACACGTGAAAATGCCAGTAAAGCCATGAGAAGTGCCATCCAGATAATCAGCAATAGAATTTCAAATGTAGAAACTGCTGTGGGTACAGCTGCTGCTTTTGCAGATAAGATGGGCATAGCGAAAGTTCAGGCCAATCACATTCTTAAAAATCTTATTGAATCAAACAAAGATATTACAGCAGTAACTTTGCTTTATAGTGAAAACTTTTTCCCAGAAGAAGGTCGCTATTATGCGCCTACAATATTGCGCAATCCTTATACAAATGAACTGGAAGAGGAAGAAATTGGCGGACCAGCATACGATTTCTCGTATTTGGAAACAGATAGTAATTGGATATATACTAATAAGTTAGAATCTCCTTACTGGTGCTTGCCCTACATTGATTCTATATCTACAAGACGTGCCATGATTACATATTCGGTGCCCTTGCATGATAAAAACAATAATATTTATGCCGTATTGTGTGCAGATGTTGGTCTGTTGTGGGTTAATCAAATTGTAGAAGAAGCCAAGCCCTATAGTTATGCAGAAGCTGATGTGGTGAGTCGTGATGGCCAGTACATTAGTAAATCTACCCATGTTGGCAAAAATGCTATTGTGCTCGATGATTTTGTAGATGGAGTGCAGTGGAAAGTTTCATTTACAATCCCCTATGAAAGGATTATGTTGGGAGCCGATATGCTTAGTGAGAATATGCTGATTCTTCTTCTTTTTTTATTAGTTACTATTTCTATCGGTCTTTTTTTAGTCATTCGTTATGAATTGTTGCCGTTAAAAGAATTGGCTAAATCTACTCGTAACATTGCAAAAGGCGATTTTGTTGAACAGCTTCCCGACTTAAGACGTTATGATGAAGTGGGGCGTTTGCATGATTCTTTTGAAGAAATGCAGCATTCACTTGCGAAATATATTGACGAATTAAAGAAAACAACGGCCAGCAAGGCTAGTATTGAAAGCGAGCTTCGAATAGCTAGTGATATTCAAAAGTCCATGCTGCCAAAAATATTTCCACCATATCCAAATCGAGATGATGTTGATGTATATGGAATGCTTTCTCCTGCTAAGGCTGTTGGGGGTGACCTGTTTGACTTTTTTATTCGAGAAGAGAAACTGTTCTTCTGTATAGGTGATGTAAGTGGTAAGGGTGTGCCTGCTTCCTTGGTGATGTCGGTAGCTAGAACACTATTCCGTATGGTTTCAATGCATGCTGATTTGCCGTCTACAATAATAACGAGCATCAACGACTCTATGTCCGATCAGAATGATTCTTTTATGTTTGTTACCTTCTTTGTAGGAGTGCTTGATTTGAAGAACGGACTTTTGAAGTATTGTAATGCAGGTCACGATGCTCCAGTACTGATAGGAAAGGATATCAGTTTCTTGCCGATAGATTCAAACTTTCCCATAGGTGTTCAACCAGCATGGCAGTGTGAAACACAACAAGTTCAATTAGAACCACAAGCTACTATATTCCTGTATACAGATGGACTTACCGATGCTGTGAATGCTAAGCCAGAACTTTTCGGTGAAGAAAAAATTATGCAGGAATTACAACGACAAAAGGCTGCTCTCGGTACTCTATCGATGAATCCCAAACAACTTATTTCTAACATGAAAGAAGCAGTTGCCACATTTGTAGATGGGGCTGAACCGAGTGATGATTTAACGATGCTTGCTATCACTTATCGCAAACTAATATAATTAATGAGGGTGCGATACTAATCGCACCCTCATTAATTATATTATAGCTAACATTAAACCCTATACAACAAACCGTTCTTCAAATCCTCAAGAGCCGTAGCCTTTATTTTTACATGTAGCTTTTTACCTGTTGCATTAAATGGTATCTGTGCGACAAATCGGTAAAAACGTGGACGCTTGAAGTTGGCAATGTTCTGACTAGCTTTGCAGAACTCGTCCAACTCTTCTGGAGTAAGACTCAAATCATCACGCACAATGTAAGCTGTTACAATCTGGCCGCGCATCTTGTCGGGTACTGAAGTAACAATGCAGTCCTTTACCTTTGGGTGCATGTTCAATACAGCTTCAACCTCTGTAGGATAGATGTTTTCGCCTGATGAAATAATCATATCGTCCTTTCGTCCAACAATGGTGATAAACTGATTCTTATCCCAAGTAGCCAAGTCGTTAGTGTAAATAAAACCATGTGCATATTTGCGGTCAGTTTCCGATACATTGTTGGCATATATATAGGGTGACTTAGCTGGAGAACTTATGATAACTTCGCCTACTTCTTCACCATCCATCGCTGCCAAATCATCCGGATCGGCTCTGCGGTCTTCATATATTTTCACTACACGTACATCGTCGTCAACACATGAAGCCCCAGCCGTTCCTGCGTTTTCTGGCAAATCGAATGGACGCAAGAAAGTATTCCAGAAGGTCTCGGTAGTGCCGTAGCCATTATATATATTAGGTGTAAGCACATGCTGGTAACGAATACAAGCTGAACGTTCCAACGGACTACCCATAGTAACTATGCCCTTCAACGTATGTATGTTATAACCTTTGCGTTCTTGATTGTCAGCTAATTCTTCCAATACAGTAGGTACACCTATGATAAATGATATTTTATATTGATCTACATACTTCAATGTGAGTTCTGCATTAAACTTACCCATTACTACAATTGTAGCACCTGCAAAGAAAGCAGGGCAGGGGCCGGCGCAGTGCAAGCCTCCACGATGGAACCAAGGCGTGGTATTCATCGTAATATCTTTGTAATTCATAGGGAAGTGAATCATCACATCGTGTGCTGATAAAACTTCGTTAATGCTGGTCAGAGGAACGGCCTTTGGATAACCAGTTGTTCCAGAGGTGTATAGACGGGTTGTCTCGTCGTAAATGTTATACTCATAATCAAACACAGGCTCTGCTGTAGATGCATTGCGGATATAGTCATTATACGAAATAACAGAATCATCAGAAGTTCCACCTACCACAATCAGTTTCTTTGGCTGATGTTTTGTAAGTCTAAGTGCCTCAAGAACATCACTTTTATTTACTTCATTAAAAATGATGGCCATTGGCTTAGAATCGTCAATGTTAAAAGCTAACTCACCAGGTTTAAGCCTGAAATTAACAGGACAGCAAACAGCATGACTTTTGTGTGCTGCCAGATAGCCAAATGCGAATTCCGGACAATTAATAAGCTGCAGCATAATTACATCTGCTTTCTGTAAACCATCAGCAATCAGCGCATTAGAAAGCTTGTTGCACTCAAGGTTCAATTCACTGTATGTCCATTGGCGATTATCGTCTGGGTTAATCATTGCCAATTTGTCGCTGTAACGTCTTACATTACGCATGAATCCTTCAATCCATGTATAGCGACTTTCAAAAATGCTTTTAAAGTCTGTCATACAAAAACAATCTTATTAAAATATGGAACAAAGATAGCTATTTTTTAAATTATAAACATTATCTTTGCATAAAATAACCTTAATAAATGGAGAAAGATAAGAGACATATAACTTTTGTGGTTAATCCTATCTCTGGGACTGCGGAGAAAGAGCAGATTGTTCAGATGATTAATGACTTTCTCGATGTTGAAAAATATTCTTTCCAAATATTATATACTGAATACGCTGGTCATGCTGAAGAAATCGCTACTCAGTGTGCCAAAGAAAATCAATTTGCGGTAGTAGCTGTTGGTGGTGACGGTACTGTTAATGAGGTTGGTCGTGCTTTGACGCATACTCATACCGCTTTGGGTATTATTCCTTGTGGCTCTGGCAATGGCTTAGCTCGTCATTTGGAAATCAGTATGCAGGCCAGAAAAGCGCTTGAGGTTATTAATGAAGGTTATGTAGAGGCAATAGACTATGGAACCATCAATAGGCGAAAGTTTTTCTGTACATGTGGTGTCGGCTTTGATGCCTTTGTAAGTTTGAAATTTGCTGAAGCCGGAAAACGAGGCATCAATACCTATATAGAACAATCGCTCAATGCTTCCTTGAACTACAAACCAGAAACTTATAAGGTAACCATTGACGATAATGAAACGGAAATCTATCAGGCTTTTCTGATTGCTTGCGGTAACGCAGCTCAGTATGGCAACAATGCTTACATAGCTCCTAAGGCCACCCTTACTGATGGTTTCTTAGATGTTACCATCATTAGTCCGTTTACCGCCTTAGATGTGCCTTCTCTCACTTTGCAACTGTTTACCAAGACAATCGATCAGAATAGTCATATCAAAACTCTCCGCTGCAAAACCATCAACATACGCCGTGAAAAACCTGGTGTGATACACTTCGATGGTGATCCTGGTAATATGGGAGCTAATCTAAAGGTGAAAATACATCATGCAGGCTTGAAGGTGATAGTGCCGGCTGAAGACAGCAAAAATCGTTCTGTTACCAATATTGCACAAGAAGTCATTAATGGCATTCGTCAGTTAAATGATTATATATTTGAAGGTATTCGCCAGCGTAACAGTGAGTTATTGTCTGAAGGGAAGAAACGTTTGCAGAAACTCACAAAACATTAGTTTTTTCATGTAATTTTTTTGCATTTTTTATTGTGGTATTAAAAAAATGTATTTATCTTTGCAACCGCAAAACCAAACTGGTGCGTTAGTTCAGTTGGTTAGAATACGTGCCTGTCACGCACGGGGTCACGAGTTCGAGTCTCGTACGCACCGCAAAAAAAACTGGTCAAATTCTGACCAGCTTTTTTTATTCTATATTCGTGAATTATCGTAAATAAAAAAAGTGAGTTCTGAAAAACGATCATTCCAATTAGAATGTCTTGAAATCATTAGGATATTTTAAGTTTTGTGTAATCTCACCACCATATAAACGAACCCAAGAACGGAAAGTGTTGTCGTCCTTAGTTAGTTCTATAACGCGCGCTCCATTCGGCTTTAAGTTATTATATACGGTGTCGCAGCCGCTGTATCGGCCATACATCAAGAAAATATCGTGCCACTTCATCGCATAATCATTGTCATGATCATGCCCGCAAATCACAGCCTTAACATCACCCATTTCCTTCATAGCCACAAACATGCCAGAATTAATGTCGGGCGAACATGGCTCTTCACCAAAATTGCCTTTCATAATGCGATGACGGTCTAGTCTGAAAGCATAATTAAACTCGGGTAGGGGAATGTGGAAGAATGAAAGCGAAGGCACTGGCATCCCTCCATTCTTTTTAGTAAATTCGGCGCTATGCTTACGGTACCAGTTTATTTCCTCAAAGTGAATGTAGCCATAGCTTTCTTCAAATCCGGCCAGCTCAGCACGATTGTTTGAATCAAATAAATAAAATACCCACTGAGGCTTATCCTCGTTTTCTTTAGAAAGGGTAATGATGTCATTACTTACTCCGTACATGCCAGTAACAGTAGAATTGATGTTATAAGGCAAAGATTTAATAACTTCGAAAATCTCCTTACGTGTAAGGTCGTAATCGCTGTCGTGGTTACCGAGGGCTACAGCAAATGGAATTTTACGCTCAATTACAGGAGCGAAAAGATCACGAACACTCTTCTCTGCTGGAGAGCCAAAAACTATGTCGCCCGTATGTATCACCAAGTCTGGCTTTTCTGCATCCATCATCTCACAGATGTTCTTTATAGCCCGCTCAGAACGAGGGTCACCTGTAATAAAATGTGTGTCGGTAAGCTGCAAAATTTTGAACTTGCCATTAGGTTTGAAGTTGAAATTCATAAACTTCTCACCGCTGCTGGTAGCCACTCTTGAGGCAGCAATGCCCGATGCAGGGATGAATCCACCCATGCTTATTAAAGCCGAGTTTTTAATGAATTGCCTTCTATTGATTGAATGTTTTTCAGTCATAGTATCAGTTTAATCTTCCCAAGTGTAGAGAATATGTTATTTTATTTCTTATTATTACGCTGGCGCTGCATCTCTTCCTGCTGCTTTTGCATAGCCTCTAGTCGAGCCTGGAATCCAGTCTTACGCATTTCTTTAGGGTCTTTTTTATTAGCTTCCAGCTGAGCCAGCAACTTAGCATCATCGGTTGCATATCGCATCCACGCCATTGTTGCCACACTGATAAGTGTACTCAGGAAGTAGTAGTAATTCAAACCTGCAGGATAATCATTCAAGATAAACAAGAACACCACTGGCATAATGTAATTCATATATTTCATAGCTGCCATTGACGGATTAGCGCCAGTATCCTGCATTTTCATGTTGTACATCATGTACATCAAGTTAGTAACGGTCATCAATACACAGAACAAACTCAAGTGATCGCCCAGGAAAGGAATCGTGAAAGGGAAAGTCACAAATGAGTCATATGTACTCAGGTCGTCTGCCCACAAGAAGCTTTGCTGGCGCAGTTCAATAGCGCTAGGCACAAACAGGAACAAAGCCATCAAAATAGGGAACTGGATGAGCATTGGCAAACAACCACCCATAGGACTTACCCTATACTGACTGTACATCGTCATGATTTCCTGCTGTTTCTTCATTGCATCAGCCTCATTTGGATATTTTGCATTAATCTCATCTACTTTGGGTTTCAACGCTTTCATTTTGGCCGATGAAATATATGTCTTCCAAGTAGTTGGCAGAATCACAATCTTCACGATAAGCGTCATAAACAACAATACCAACCCCATTCCTAAGCCCAATTTTGTGAGCCAATCGAATATGTTGATGGTGAAGAACTGGTTGATCCATCGTAAAATAGGCCATCCTAAGTACACCAGTCGCTGCATATCCCAATTTGTTTCGCGGCCTTCGTCGAGTGCAGAGAGAATCTTATAGTGGTTAGGACCAAAATACATGTGCATCTCTGTTGGCTTGCTGCCAGTAGAGTCGAACACCGTATTCATATCAGCAGCATAATCTTTGATATATCCGCTGTTACGATCTTCTATTTTTGAATCCAGTTTTGTATTGTTAAAGCCCTCGTCACTTATCATTACTGCTGAAAAGAACTGGTTTTTGAAAGCCACCCAAGTTACCGGTTCGGTCACTTCCTCGTGATCTTCGCCGCTGGCAGACATCTCCTCCACGTCATCAGCAGTCTTGTAAGTCAGCTGAGCTAAACGATTTTCATATGTATAACCCTTCTCAATCTGGCGTGCACGTTGCTTCCACTCAATATCGATATGTTTGTTGCTGCTGGCCAGCTTGCCGTCCAAGCCCACTGCTTGAATACTCAGGTCTACCAGATAGGTATCAGGATGCATCGTGTAGGTAAAATCTACATAACTTTGTTCCGATGCCTTTAGTCGCATTGTTACAGCTTGATCGGTCTTGTTGATAGGAGTAAAATAATAATCGCTCGTTTCAATAGCCCCTTGCGCGTTGTATAGCAAATAGTTCAGTGAAACTTCTTCGTCTTCGAACAAAGTCACAGGAGTTACTTTGTCTTGACTCATATATTCTTTCAGAGTAACAGCATATAAGCTACCACCCTTTGTGTTAAGTGTCAGTTTGGCCAGATTATTCTCAATGGTCACCAGTTCAGCAGTACCTTGCGTAGCTCCAAAAAACAGCGAGTTAGAGTCTTTTGCTGCCATCATTCTTTCGTTAGCTAATGCAGCATCTGCCTTGGCTTGCAGTTCTGCAGCCCGTTCTTGAACCTGTGCTATTGAATCATAATACTGCTGTTGTGCAGCAAGTTGCTCTTGTGACGGGCGGCTAAGATAGCTGAATACAATTAGTACCAGGAATATCAATGCCATGCCGATCATTGTATTTTTGTCCATTTCTTTTTCTATGTTTTTTTTATTAATTATGGTATGTTAATGTCGAATTTCAACAATTTAGCTGCAAAAGTAATAAAATAAGACCGAAGTGCCTAAAGAAAGATGATTTTTTTCGATATTCTTGCTTGATTAAGTTATTAACATTATCTTTGCAATAAGAAATAATCATTTTTAATAGAAGTTGATTTATGAATATGAGATATATTTCACTGCTGTTAGTAGGAGCATTTCTGTCGGTTTCATCGACTAGGGCAGCAAGTATTGTTCGCAAATCTGCGGTGCCCGAAGACCAAGTTCCAGTAAAGACTGTTAAGATAATAGAGTTGCCAGATTCGTTGGGGAAATATTTTTTCGTTCGGCAAATACCAACTGATAAGAAGAATGTATTCCAGAAAGACACCGTTTCTTATCTTTACGAAAAATATATTTCCGTTTTGGACTCATTGAACAATCCCGAAACCCCAGAACGCTACATTCAAACAGATCCCGATTATTATAGACTGTTTCTTCCTGCCACTTATTATAAGTCGTCTATTGGTCAATTGTCAACCGTCAATACCGATGTTTTATTAGCAGATAAAAGTCCTGAAATGGACCCAGATTTATTGCCACTTGATCAAAATTGTTTTAATAAGAAAGAACGTGTAAATAAGGTGGTTGATAAAACTTTGATGAATCTTTACTTAAATTCGCCAGAGGCTATTGTCTTCACAGAGGATCAGCTCGATGAGGCTGGAGTTTTTGTTGATAATATTGCTAAGGAAGAGAGCACTACGGCCACAAAAGCTCAACGTGACATCATCAATGTGCTGACTGCTAATTCACCTCTTGATTTGGAACAAGAAGCTGAGGTAGAAGTGCGCAAGCCCGAGTTTTGGAAATTTACTGGGAGCAGTTCGCTACAGTTCTCACAGCATTATTTGTCAGACAACTGGTATAAAGGTGGTGTCAGCAGTGTGTCTATGATAGGAACCTTGCAGTTGTCGGCCAACTACAACGATCGTGAGAAAGTGCAGTGGGAAAATCTATTAGATGCCAAGTTAGGTTTGGCTTCTACGCCGTCTGACCAGGTGCATAAATATCTTACCAATACTGATCAGCTGCGCATTTTCAGTAAGTTGGGTGTCCAGGCAGCCAAGAATTGGTACTACACGCTTTCAGCCGAGTTTAAGACTCAGTTTGTTAACGGTTATAAGTCAAATGATCCAAAACTGATATCTACTTTCCTGGCACCTGCCGATGTTACTGTGGCGCTTGGTATGGATTACAAGAAGAAATCAGAAAAGTTTACCTTCTCTTTGTTGTTGGCGCCTCTGAACTGGACCATGCGATATATTGGAAGCAGCGAGGTTGATGAAACTACCTATGGCCTTGATGAGGGCAAGAGCGTAAAACACAATTTCGGTTCTGAAATTAAGCCAACCCTTACGTGGAACATTACCAAAAACATTTCATTGGAATCTCGTCTAGACTACCTTACCAGTTATAAGTGGGTGCGTGTAGAGTGGGAGAATACGCTGAATTTGGCTGTCAACAGATTCCTTTCTACAAAATTTTATGTACATGCACGTTATGATGATAGTGCAGTACCTTTGAACGGAAGTACCAGTTATTTCCAGTTAAGTGAATTACTCAGTTTCGGTCTGAGCTATAACTGGTAATCAGCAAATGCTTTTGTAGCGCATAAAAATATAATTTTTATAGTTTTGGGGATGATACTTAAAATCATCCCCTTTTTATTTTGTTCTTACAATTTTATACATTATTTTTGCACTAAAATATTTCAAATATTTTGTACATACCATGAAAAACGAAATGGTTAAACACAGTGGAATTGTGGAATATATTGAGGGTAACTACCTTCAAGTAAAGATCACTCAAACCACTTCCTGTTCGTCTTGTAGCATCAAAAACAATTGTTCCTCAGCAGAATCTAAGGAACACCTTATTGATGTGTACGACAAAGAGGCTGCTAGTTACCAAGTAGGTGAAGAGGTATGGATTATTGGTTCTACCAGCATGGGTCGTAAAGCAGTTTGGTATGGATACCTGCTGCCGTTGCTCTTGTTTATGGCGATGCTTATGGGTCTTACCTATTGGTTAGGCAAAGATCATGAAATAGCTGTAGCTCTTTACTCGTTGGGCTGTGTGGCTGTTTACTATTTACTGCTCTACATTTTTGGCAGAACCAAGATGAAGAGCATTTTTAGTTTTAGCATTTCAAAGGTAAATTGATAATTTAATTGAATATAATCAATAACTTAATACTAACTAATTTATGAATGTAATTCTGATAGCAGTAATCTCTATAGGAGTGATAGCACTGGTGGCTGCATTAGTGCTTTATCTTACTTCTAAGAAGTTTGCTATGTACGAAGACCCGCGTATCGCGCAGGTAGCTGAGGTGTTGCCTCAGGCGAATTGTGGCGGTTGCGGTTATCCGGGTTGTAACGGATTGGCTAGCGCCATAGTTAAAGATGGATCACTGGAAGGGAAAATGTGTCCAGTGGGAGGACAACCCGTTATGGAAAAGATAGCCGCTGTTATGGGACTTGTGGCTGAGGCAAAAGAACCCATGGTGGCTGTGGTGCGCTGCAACGGCAGTTGTGCCAACCGTCCACGCCTAAACCAGTATGATGGAGTAAAGAGTTGTGCTATTGCAGCTGCGCTTTACGGTGGTGAAACAGGTTGTAGCTACGGCTGTTTAGGCTGTGGTGACTGTATAAATGCCTGCAAGTTCGACGCCATTCACATCAACCCGACTACCGGTCTGCCTGAAGTTGACGATGAGAAGTGTACTGCCTGTGGAGCCTGCGCTAAGGCTTGTCCGAAAGGTATTATAGAGCTGCGTAAGAAAGGCGTGAAGAATCGCCGAGTATATGTGCGCTGTGTCAACAAAGACAAGGGTGCGGTTACTCGCAAAGCCTGCAGTGTAGGCTGTATCGGTTGTGGCAAGTGCGAAAAGACTTGTCCATTTGGCGCCATTACTGTTACCAACAACGTGGCATATATTGACTACAATAAGTGTAAATCATGTCGCAAATGTGTTGACGTGTGCCCAACACACGCTATTATAGATCTTAACTTCCCTCCTAAGCCAGTTAAGCCAGCTGTAGAAAAGCCTGCTGCAGTGGCAAAACCAGCCGAGACTAAGGCACCTGCTGCTAAGCCTGTAGCTATGCCAAGCTCTGCATCTATTGCAGCCTTGCTTCCACAAGCCAATTGCGGTGCTTGCGGCTTTGACGATTGTCCTGCATTTGCAGCTGCTATTGTGAAAGACGGTGGAATAGGCGATAAGATGTGTTCTGTTGGTGGAGACGAGGTGATGGCTAAGATTGCTGCTTTGCTGAAGGCTGCCCCTGCAGCAGAAGTATCTCAGGCAGCACCTGCTGCGCCAGCTGTAGAAAAACCCGCTGTTAAGGCAACGATGCCAGCCTTTGAGTTGGTGAACATCGCTGCTCATCCAAAGGTGGATGTGGTTGCCAAGATAGCTGCTCTGGCGTTGGCTAATGCAGCAAAGAACCCGAGTAAAGCCGAAATTCCAGTGGTGGATACTACTCCATTAGTGCCTGTAAAGACTACCGGCTTGGTAGCTGTTAAGCGTGCTGCTAAGACACAGGAAGAAGCTGTAGCAGTAGTTCAAAAGATTGCTTCTACTTTGTTGTAATTCAATAAAATAAAAAATGATAAAATATATACTATGTTGAAGACATTTTCAATCGGAGGAGTTCATCCTCACGGAAATAAACTTTCAGCAGGTCAGCCCATCGTCAAAGCAGCCATCCCCGCTAAGGTAGCCATCTTGCTGGGACAGCACATTGGCGCGCCCGCTAAGCCCCTTGTGCAGAAGGGGGATGTGGTGAAGGTAGGCCAGAAGATTGCGGAACCTGGTGGTTTCGTGTCAGCTGCCATCCATTCATCCGTCAGCGGCAAAGTGACTAAAATAGACACCATTATTGATGCAAGCGGCTACTCAAAACCTGCCATCTTTATTGATGTAGAAGGCGATGAATGGCTTGAAAGCATTGACCGTACTGACACGCTGGTTAAGGAGTGCACACTCACTCCAGAAGAGATTAATAAGAAGGTTGCCGATATGGGCATAGTTGGTATGGGTGGTGCCTGCTTCCCCACACAAGTAAAACTTTCACCTCCACCAGCATTCAAACCCGAGTGTGTGGTTATTAATGGTGCAGAGTGCGAGCCTTACCTCACAGCTGACCACCGACTCATGCTGGAACATGCTCCTGAAATTGTAGTGGGTGTAAGCATTCTTATGAAATCAATGCGCGTTAACAAAGCTTATATTGGTGTTGAAAACAACAAGCCCGATGCTATAGCTGCCCTCAGCAAAGCTGCCAAAGATTTTTCTGGTGTAGAGGTGGTGCCACTGAAGATGAAATATCCTCAAGGTGGTGAAAAACAACTTATTCAGGCTATAACTAACAAATATGTTGGTAGTGGTGCACTGCCCATATCTACTGGCGCTTTGGTGCAGAACGTAGGTACAGCCTTTGCGGTGTATGAGGCAGTACAAAAAAACAAACCTCTGTTTGAACGCGTTGTCACTGTAACCGGTAAATCGGTGAAAACACCTAGTAACTTCTTGGCTCGTATAGGTACTCCTGTTCAGCAGCTCATAGATGCATGTGGTGGTCTGCCAGAAGATACTGGTAAAATTATCAGTGGTGGTCCTATGATGGGAAAAGCACTGGTTAACACTGATGTACCTACAGCCAAAGGCACATCAGGCATTACCATTATGAACCAGAAAGATGCCAAGCGTGGTGAGGTGCAGCCTTGCATCCGTTGCGCTAAGTGCGTTAGTGCCTGCCCAATGGGTCTTGAACCTTATTTAATGGCACAACTGGCTGAACATGCCGAGTTTGAGAGATTAGAGAAAGAAGACATTATGGACTGCTTGAGTTGCGGCGCCTGTCAGTTCACCTGTCCTGCCAATCGTCCATTGCTTGATTACATCAGCTTGGGTAAGGCAAGGGTAGGAGCTATCATTCGTGCCCGCAACGCTAAAAAATAATCTACGATGGAAAATAAGTTATTAGTTTCACTTTCGCCCCACGATCATGCTAACGACAGCGTGCAGAAAAACATGTATGGTGTGCTCATAGCCCTCATACCTGCCTTTTTGGTGTCATTGCTGGCTTTTGGCCTTGGTGCGTTGGTCGTTACTGCTGTATCAGTAGCTGCCTGCGTATTCTTCGAGTGGGCCATCAGCAAGTATATCCTGAAGTGTGAGCGCCTCACCATTTGCGATGGATCAGCCATCATTACCGGTGTGTTGCTGGCCTTCAACCTTCCTTCCAACTTGCCTATATGGATCATTATTCTGGGTGCCCTGTTCGCAATTGGCGTGGGCAAGATGTCATTTGGAGGCTTGGGCTGTAACCCCTTCAACCCAGCATTGGCGGGTCGTATATTCCTGCTCATTTCCTTCCCCGTGCAAATGACCTCTTGGCCTGTAGCCGGACAGCTTACCTCTTATGTGGATGCTACTACGGCAGCAACTCCATTAGCCCTTATGAAACAGGCCGCTACTGGTAACACTGCAGCGCTGGCTGATTTGCCCGATGCATTGGGCTTGCTGCTGGGCAACAATATTGGTGGTTCTCTGGGTGAAGTAAGTGCACTGGCATTGTTGTTGGGCGGTGCCTATATGCTATGGAAGAAAATCATTACCTGGCACATCCCAGTGTCCATTCTGGTCACCGTGTTTGTGTTTGCTGGTATTATGTATCTCGTTGATCCTTCAACCTACCCGTCACCCGAATATCATTTATTAAGCGGTGGTCTTATGTTGGGTGCTATCTTTATGGCTACCGACTATGTTACATCGCCTATGAGTCACCGAGGACAACTCATTTATGGTGTTTTCATCGGTCTTATCACAATGATCATCCGTTTGTTCGGTTCTTATCCTGAAGGTATGTCGTTCGCCATATTTATTATGAATGGGTTCGTACCTCTTATCAATACATATGTTAAACCTCAAAGATTCAGCAGCAGAGCTGTCAATGTAAAGAAATGAAGAAATTAGAATCATCTTTAAAGAATATGGTGCTGGTGCTTACAGGCATCACCATTATTTGCGTGGGCTTACTGGCTGTTGTGAATGAGGTAACCAAAGAGCCTATAGCTGCCGCCAACGCTAAGACGCTGAGTGATGCGGTCAACACCGTTGTACCAGGCTTCGACAATAATCCAATTGATGAAATGAAGACGGTTGAGGTTGATGGTGTTTCCTATAAGATTTATCCAGCTACACAAGGTGGCCAAAGCATTGGCGCAGCCGTTGAGTCATCAGTGATGGGCTTCGGTGGCAACCTTACTATCTTAGTGGGTTTCAACAAAGACGGACAAATTAATGATTATTCATTGCTCAGTCACGCCGAGACCCCAGGCTTGGGTGCCAAAGCCGATGTTTGGTTCAAGAGGGGTGCCAAAGGTGACATTACCGGTAAGAGTCCTAAAAATGGGGCCCTGACGGTAAGTAAAGACGGTGGAGAAATTGATGCTATTACTGCATCTACCATTACCTCACGTGCCTTCTTAAAGGCCGTAAATGCTGCCTATACCGCTTTCTCCGGTCAGGCTGTTGATGGTGCTACAGGTGCCACCCAGCAGGCCGACAAACAAAATGTTGAACAGGCTACCGCTAAAGGTGCCGCAAATTGAATTAGGAAGGGATTTTAGATTATGAGTAACCTGAAAGTTTTAATAAACGGCATCGTCAACGAAAACCCTACATTTGTGCTGATGTTGGGTATGTGTCCTACATTGGGCACCACCTCAAGCGCTATCAATGGTATGTCTATGGGTTTGGCCACTGCCTTTGTGCTAATATGTTCTAACACTGTTATTGCGGCTGTCAAGAATTTCATCCCCAATATGGTGCGCATACCCTCGTTCATTGTCATCATAGCATCGTTTGTAACTTTGCTGCAGATGGTTATGCAGGCCTATGTGCCTGACCTGTATAAGACTTTGGGGTTGTTTATTCCGCTTATTGTAGTAAACTGTATAGTGTTAGGCCGTGCCGAGGCTTTTGCCTCTAAGAATGGTCCTGTATCATCGTTCTTTGATGGTTTAGGCATAGGTTTGGGCTTCACGTTGGCTCTCACATTGTTGGGTGCTGTACGTGAATTGTTAGGTACAGGTAAAATGTTTAACCTTTCTCTCGTTTCTGAAGATTATGGCATGTTGCTCTTCGTGTTGGCTCCTGGAGCCTTCATTGCACTGGGTTACCTTTGCGCCATTGTCAACAAACTAAGAGAAGCTAAATAAGGAGGAATTATGGAACTATTATTAATATTTATTGCGGCGATATTTGTCAATAACATCATTTTCTCGCAATTCTTAGGTATTTGTCCGTTCCTAGGTGTATCAAAGAAAATTGATACCGCCTTGGGTATGAGTGCTGCAGTAGCTTTTGTGCTGACGTTAGCTACAGTTGTCACATATCTTATTCAGAGGTTTGTGCTCGATGTTTTTGATTTGCAATACTTGCAAACCATCTCTTTCATCTTAGTGATTGCATCACTGGTACAAATGCTTGAAATCATGCTCAAGAAGGTATCACCATCGCTCTATCAAGCGCTCGGTGTGTTCCTACCTCTTATCACTACCAACTGTGCTGTACTTGGTGTAGCCATTTTGGTTATTCAGAAAGACTATGACCTGCTTACAAGTGTTGTCTATGCTTTTGCTACTGCCATTGGCTTTGGCTTGGCTCTTATACTTTTTGCTGGTATACGTGAACAAATGAGTTTGGTAAATATACCTAAAGGCATGAAAGGCACCCCTATAGCACTGATCGTGGCAGGCTTGTTGGCTATGGCGTTCATGGGATTCAGTGGCGTGGTTAAAGTGTAAATACTAAAGAAGGCAACTATCTTCACAGACAATTGCCTTCACACCGAAATTCAAATAAGTGATTTGATAAATCAAACCATTGCAAAAGTACGCTTATTTGGGGAATATTCAAAATATTTTGAATGAAAAAAATTGACAGATTTTTGGCTATAACAAGAAAAGTTATATTTATTATATGCTTTATCTTTTCAACTTTTTTTTCGTCTTTCAACGCTACTGCTCAAATAAAAATTCCCCTTCTCAATAAGCTTGACAGTGTGCTTGAAGTGCGCCAAAGCAATCCCAAGACGGATACTAATTATGTGGTGAAACCTCCTCAGAGATGGACTTTACGCCTTATTAACAACGTCACTGGTACTCACTTTACGCTTAAGATGAATGCTGAGGAGTTGGGGCAAATACAGTTCCGTTTCCGCGATCCTTTGCGCCACACCGTAACACTTAGTGCCAATTATAGAGGGTTAGCAGCCGCTTTGGCAGTTAATCCCGCCAATTTATTTGGCAAGCACACTAGTACGGAGTTTAATATCAATGCTTATGGTAATCACTTTGGTATTGATTTTATTTTTGAAAGGAACGGTAATTTTGACGGGACAATCGTATTGTTGGGCGAAAAATTCCATGGAAAATCCAGAATAAAAGAAAAAAGTGCCATTCTCAATGCTTATTACGCATTTAATGGTCGTAAGTTTTCTTATCCAGCTGCTTTTAGTCAGTCGTATATTCAGAAACGCAGTGCTGGCAGTTTTATGTTAGGTGCCTCGTTCCATAAGAATCTCATTGATGTCGAAAGTGGCAATGCTGATGATGATACCTATTATGAAGAAGACAGACTTCGCAAAATTAAAATGAATTACTTTAGTCTTGGCGTGGGCTACGGTTATAATTATGTGCCCTCACGTAATTGGCTGTTGCATCTTTCCGCTTTGCCTACTTTGGTAATATGGCGTGAAAATAAACTTGTCATGATGGGGCATTTTAAGTCTTTATCTTCTACTTTTCCTGAAATGTCTGTTGTAGGACGTGCCTCATTAGTGCGTTATTATAAGAGTTTCTTTGCTGGGCTAACATTGGTCTATAACTTCACATCGGCTGGCGATTCCGACCTTATTCGAATTGATCATTTCAAGTGGCGTGCCCGTTTCATCCTTGGTAAACGTTTCTAAGAGCATCATTTCCTTCCTATTTGATAAAGTGTGGATAGTTAGCTTCACCTAACTGCTCGTTATATATAAACCCTTCGTAACAAAAAGCTTTTAATTCTTCGGGGTTGTTAATGCGGTTTTCGATGATAAACCTTGTCATTGCACCTCGGCAAGTTTTCGCCCAAACGGCTTGCATTTTTAGGTCGCTGCCTTTGCGTACATAGAATAGTGGCTGAATGATACGTACTTCTTTTTTTACCCGCTGCCAGTCAAATAAATGCTGGTATTCCTCTGTTGCCAAATGTATTAATATCCCGTCATCTGCCTTTATTGTTTCAATCAGCTTGTCTGTTAACCTACTTCTCCAGAATCCAAACATTTTTTGTCCCTTTCCACTTGGCAGTTCTATATTCCCTTCCATTCTGTAAGGCAGAATAGCATCCAGTGGCCTGAGTAGTCCGTACATAAATGAAATAATCCACAACTTTTCCTGAGCATATTTGAGGTCGGCTGCATGCAGTGTATCAGCTTTTAAATGATTGTATGCCTGACCGTTATAGGAGAAAATGGCTGGCAGCTTAAAAGTATCTTCGAAGAATCGCATGTACCGTGACTTGTTCTGTGCGGCAATCTGCTGACTGCAGTTCAGCATTTCGGCTATCGTTTCTGTTGCATACTGTGCCATATCTCTGGCAAAGCATTCTGCCTCTTGCTGAAAGCTGGGTGTTGACTGACTGATTTTGATATCTGTCTTCAGCTTGTCATTCATTATTTTGGCGGAAGCGAGTATTATCTGCATGTCTCTTTTTTTGTTAGTTGTTTTTGTAATTTTTTTTGCTATAGACTACATCGGGCTGTAGCTCCCGTTTTGTAATCACGATGTAAAGATATATAAAATATTAATAACTTGTATCAAAATATAATCTTTTTTATCTTTTTTTTTGCTTAAAAATCTTTTTTTTATAAAATCAGCCGCTTACGTAAATAACACGAAAGCGGCTGAAATTGTTCTCCCTTAAGGTTTTATGGTTTGCACCAGGGTCCTTTCTTTAGTCTGACTGCACTTACCAATATCGGACTTGAATCCGTTCAGCATTAAGCTGCAACCATTCAATAAAAACAATTAGAAGTTATCCACGTGAATTTCAAAGTAAGACTTTGGATGTGCGCAGGTAGGGCAAATTTCAGGAGCCTTAGTGCCCACTACAATGTGTCCGCAGTTGCGGCACTCCCATACTTTCACCTCGCTCTTCTCGAATACAGCAGCTGTTTCAACATTCTTCAGCAGTGCACGATAGCGCTCTTCGTGGCGTTTTTCAATAGCTGCCACCAGACGGAATTTTATGGCCAATGCCTTGAAGCCTTCTTCCTCAGCTGTCTTGGCAAAGCCCTCATACATGTCAGTCCATTCGTAGTTTTCGCCATCAGCTGCATCACTCAGGTTCTGTGCAGTAGATCCAATGCCATCGTGCAGCTCTTTATACCACATCTTAGCATGTTCTTTTTCATTGTCAGCTGTCTTTAAGAAAAGTTCAGCTATTTGTTCAAAACCCTCTTTCTTTGCCTTTGAAGCAAAGTAGGTGTATTTATTGCGTGCCATTGATTCACCAGCAAATGCTGCTTCCAGATTCTTCTCGGTCTGGGTACCTTCATACTTGTTAGCCATAATATTATTGTTTGTTAAGTTATTATTATCTTTATTTTGGAACGAAATAGTTGCAAGTAGCTCCTTAGCTACCTCGATTGGGAAATCAGCAGATGGTGGATTGTTTACCAGCGACTGTAGGAACTTGAAAGATTCTTCCGATTGGGGGAGCATATAACCAGCCTCACGCATCAGATCCTCCGCCATAACTCGTGAGCTGCAGCTAACAGCCCGCATCAGTCTGTTTTCTGTATCGCTGGCGGTTGCATCTGCCATTTGGCGGGCAGCTTGTTCTGTTTGGGCCTTTTGATCTACCAACTTGTCCAAACTGTTGATAACCGTCTGCGATTTTTCCTGGGGTAACGGCATTTCAACTGGAATCATTGAAATTGCCTTCGACGGACAAGCATCCGCGCAATCACCGCACCCTATGCACTTCTCGCGGTCAATGATACTATTCTCAGTGTCAGTTGCACCCGTAGGGCAGACATATAGACACAAACAATCTTTGGTGCAAAGACGCAAGTTCCTTACTGCGTATTTCTTTTTGCTTGTTGACTTCATGGCCGTTTCCTCCTTTCAATTTTGTTAAACCTCCACGCAGGTACCTTGCATACAGGGCATAGTTCAGGGGCCTGCTGCCCTATGTAAACAAAACCGCAAACGCTGCACACCCATATCTCAGTGTCGGCCAGTAGGGTATCACCCTCACGTTGGTAGCGGCTTATTAAAGAACTTAGCATGCGAGTGGCCTTTTCACCCCATCCTAAAACACGCTGTGCTCCGCGGTCACTTTGCTGTATACAAGTATCATTTACTGTTTTATAGTCCTTAATGTCTTGTTGTAACTGTGCGGCAATAGCCTCTACTGTAGCATCGTTAACTTTTGGAGCATGTTGTGTGAACCACTCAGCCAATTCATTAAATAGTAACGACTCCTTAGGCATGTATTGCTTCTCGCAACCCCTCGCCAGGTTTGAACATAATGCTGCCATTTGTCCTACCGACAGTTGCTGCATGGAGTCATCAATTTCGTCAGATTGCAACGCCTGTTCTACAACAGGTGCAGCAGGCGCAACTTCTTTGGGCACTTCCTCTTCAAAAGGTTCGAAGGCTGCCTTAGGAGCTCCGCACAAAGGGCATTGCCAGCTATCTGGCAGGTCTGCAAATGAAACGCCCTCATTCGCATCGTCATACACGTAACCGCAAATTGAACATTTATACTTCATGTGGTATTGATTAAGATTAGAATTGTCATTGATGTTGCTTGATAATGGACTTCAGACTATTCAAGTCTAAAGCTCCACTTTGGCGCCACAGCATATTACCACCGCGAAATAGCATAAGCGTAGGTACGGATTGTACCCGATAGTTCATTGCCAAGCTCTCGTTTTTGTCAACATCTAGCTTGATAATGCGAATACTGTCGCCCAGCTGTCCCTTCAATTGTTCCAACACTGGATGCATCATGCGGCATGGGCCACACCAGGTGGCGTAAAAATCAACCAAAGTCAGTTGGTCGCTATGAATAATATCACTAAAATTACCCATTGTAAAAAATCGTTCGTTGTTCTTGTTGCAAACTTACGCATTAATTTAAAAACAAACAAGAGATTTTTCTTTTTTTACAATGCATAATCGTGAAATATTAAAAAGCACCTAACTTTCAGTGTTAAAATTGATTAAATATCAATCTATTTGAACATATGTTCGTAAAATGTAATTATCTTTGTTTGGTTAAATCGAACATAAGTTCAAAAAATGGGAAGAAACAAGCAATTGCGTCAGATTTTATCAACGCCCTTGACAGCCGGATTCCGACCTTTTGGCCGAAATTGCAAGCGGGGTAATTGCATTGAATTACTATTCGATGAATACGAAGTAGTGAGACTGCTCGATTATGAGGGATGCCAACAAGCTGAAGCTGCCGAGCAGATGAAAATATCGAGACCTACGCTTACGCGCATCTACATGGAGGCACGAAAAAAAATATCAACGGCACTGGTAGAAGGACGTCAGCTTAAGATTACTGGCGGTAATAAAGATTTTTCGACATATCAATCAAACAAAATAAATGTAGTTATTATGAATCAGAAAATTGCTATACCTACTTGCGACGGAGCCTTGTGGCCTCATTTTGGTAAGGCTCCTCAGGTGACTATCGTGACCATTGAAGAGGGAAAGGTTCTCGAAACTGAAGTATTGGACGCACCACCTCACGAACACGGCGCTATGCCACGCTTTATTGCAGCTCATGGCTGCACTGCAGTGCTTTGTGGTGGATTGGGTGGGGGAGCTGTTACATTGCTCAACCAGTTGGGCATTGAAGTACATGCTGGCGCCCCAGCTATTCCCATTGACGAACTGTTGACGCAATATTTGGGTGGTACTATTGTTTATGGCGATGGTTCGTGCCATCATCATTGCGATGGTCATCATCATGAGTAATGGAATTTGGCGGGGTGATGGAGGCTATCAATAACTAATGGCCACTTTTAGTTTAAGTAATATCGCCTTTTACTACTGCTAACTACTCCTTGTTTAGTTTGCTATGGTGGGGGCACGTTATGCCCTGGAGACATTATTTTGCTACAGTTGCTACAGTTTATTTTCATTAATTTCTATGGTTAAAAAACCTTTATATTTATATATATATAAATATAAAATTTCTTTTTGAGTTTTTGGAATAGGGGTAATCTAACTGTAGCAACTGTAGCATTTTTTTTCTTTTCCTGATTTCGGTTGACAGTTTTTTGCTTCTTTCCTGATATCGTTGACAGTCTATTTCCTGGGCAGGTTGACATTCGTACTGACACCTTTGACAACTTTCATGCTTTTGTTGACACTTTTCCTGGTTCTGTGGACTTTTTGCTGGAACATTGACCTTTACTCATCACTCTTTTTAACTTTTTAGAGGCTTGGTAGGAGTCAATGTATTTCAGGCTAAGACATTGTATAGATTAAATGCGAAAATGTTCCCTTTGGAAATGTTTAAAAGACATATAATACAAACGTTTTTAGTTTTGAGCCGCTGAATAGGCCGTATTGTCAAAAGAAAAGCAACATAGCTATTTTAGTTAAAAATATGTAATGCAATGAAAATAAATGATAGACAAAATGCTGGAAAAAGAAAAAAAATCGTAACTTTGCAGCCAGATTTAGTTTAAAGATAATAATTCTAGTTTTTAAGGAATTTGGTGGTCTGTGAAGATCGCCATTTTCATTTTACACCGTTTATCTTTTTTCCTACATTTCCTGACTATTCTCACGTTCAAGTCTTGTTAGTAAGTTCTTTACAATCGCTGCAGCATTTATAGGATTTTAAATCTCAATCTGAATAATGCCACCATAGGGAGTTTGGTATTTGAAACCATCATCAATGGTAATGATACCAGCATAAATCTGAGCACAAATGAGCACTCCTCCGTGAGCAAAAATAGCTACTTCTTGATAGGATTTCTGGCGAAGTTCATCGAGGAAATTACTGACTCGTTCCAGCTGCATGGTAAATGATTCGCCGTTAGGAGTAGGTAGTCGCATGTAGTCGTTGTACCACTCGTTGATATAGGGATCCGCTATCTCATCGAAGCGCTGCATCTCCCAATCACCCATATTTAGCTCCAACAATCGTTTGTCACGCTGTGCATCCGGATAGCCACAGTAGGTGGCCAGTTTGCTTGCACGGCTCAACGGACTGCAATATACTTTTTCGAAAGGCTCGTAGGTTTGAAGATGGGTCTTTACTTTAGCTGCTTCTTCGGCAAATGTTTCATTAAGAGGTACATCGGTTTGACCATAACAAGTGCCGGGGGGCACTCCAACTGAGGTGTGGCGTATAAGGGTTACTTTCATTTTGTTTTTTCTTTTTAATTTTTTAATTAATAACACATACAAAAAATGCATTCATAATTGGTATTCAAAGCTTTAAAAAACTACATGATGCTGAGGCAAGTGATGAGGTAGGAGAGCTCACATATCAGAAATATGGCACCACAACAATCACCTGTATAGCCTTTCAATCGGCGTTTTATAAGGAGAAAGACCAAAATAAATGCTACCAATGGGGCGAGCAAAGCAGGCCAGAACGTTTGAGGTAGCCACCATACAGCAGGCAAGGCTCCAAACAGTACACAGATGAAAGCTTCAAACAACGTCATGCTTTGATAAATGGTGTGGCTCTTAGCTTCCTCTTCTTTGCGCGCATATGGCAGTAAGTTGGTAATGTTGGCCGCTACCATTTTGCTCCAGGCATCTCCCGTAAAAACTACAGCACAAAGTGTCTCGAGGGGAAGAGCACTGAGTTGAGTGAGCAACAGGAAATAGATGATGAGACCAATGACCCCATAGGTGCCAATATGAGAATCTTTCATGATAATCAAAATGCGCTCTCGATTGACACCACCACCTATGCCATCGAAGAAATCGGCTAATCCGTCTTCATGCAGACAACCAGTGGTGAGCAAACGGGCCACAATAGCGATGAGCCATGCAGTACTGAGTGGCAAAATTTGTGCTGCCAGCCACAGTACACTTACCATGATGCCTCCTGTGAGCCAGCCTGTGAAAGGCCAGAGAGGTACCACATGCTTGAAATGCTCGGCATCTACCTGCTTGATGCGCCAGAAGGGTAGTCGAGTAAAGAATATCAATGCTGCTAATACTCTATCCATAGTTTATGTACTATAACGTTTTGGTTTCCCCTTATTAACTTTGGGAAACAATATAAGTTGTCTAATAATCAAATGTTTTAAAAATATTTGGTAATAGAGGCTTTCTGGAAGCTCTCCATCTCGTTGATCATGCGTACGGCAGAATCAACAATGGGATAAGCACAAATTGCACCTGTGCCTTCGCCCAATCGCAAACCCAAATGCAACAAAGGATAAGCACCCATTGCATTGAGTAACAGCTGATGCCCCGACTCGTCGCCACAATGACCAAAAATGGCATATTGTTTCACCTCAGGATAAAGCTGCATTGCAGCCAGCATACAAGCGGTCATGATAAATCCATCAACCAAAATAATAACATGGTCTTGAGCAGCTTGTAACATAGCTCCTATGGCCATTACCATCTCGTAACCTCCAAAATAGCGGATGATATCGGCCGCAGAGCCATCGCCACGATAGTTATCAACACATTGTTGTAGAATATGTAGTTTGTGATTGATACCAAAATTGTTGAGTCCGCTGCCAGCGCCTACACACTGCTGCAGAGGGAGATGTGTAAACAAATGCATCCAGATAGAGGATGGCGAGGTGTTGCCAATACCCATCTCGCCAAAGCTCAGAATGTTGCTTCCTTCGTCTTCACACATCTTCACTAAAGCCGCCCCACGCGTTAAACATAGGTCCATTTCTTCCGATGTCATAGCTGCCTCGCGCAAGAAATTGCGAGTGCCCTTACGGACCTTCATATTGATGATGCCCTGTTGATAAGGCAGGTCAAAATCGACGCCTGCATCAACGATTTTAAGACCGAAGCCATGCTGATGGCATAAAAAATTAACACCGCCACCACCGTGTGTGAAATGAATGGTTTGCTGCCAGGTCACTTCTTTTGGCGATACGCTTACCCCTTCGTCTGCTATGCCGTGATCAGCACAGAAAATGATGTTTTGGGGATGATGTAACTCAGGACTGAGTGTTTGCTGTATGAGGCCTATTTGCAAGGCCAGATCCTCCAATGTACCTAATGAGCCTTTAGGTTTGGTAAGATTATTAATCTTATCAACGAGCATAGTCTCGATGGTACGCTGAGGTGATTGTATGTTGAATCGTTTCATATTTATTTGATTTTCATTGGTATTCCGCTTACCATAAATATCACTTCATGTGCTTGAGAAGCGGCAAATTGGTTAAACCATCCTTGTAAATCGGTGAAGTGGCGCTGTACTTCATTGACCGAGGTTCCTCCCATACCAATCTCGTTGGTAACGAAAATATAGGTGGCATCGGATCGGGTGAAGGCCAGAAATTCTTTTTTCATAGCCTCAAGGGTGGCATCGATATCATTGTTAAGGTCGAAGAAGAAATTGTTGCACCACATAGTAATACAGTCAATGAGCACAACACGGCCGGTCAAGTTGTGTTTACTAAGCGCTTTCTCCTCTTCAATGTTGGTCCATTCTGGACCACGACGGTCCTGGTGCTTTTGCACACGTTGGCGAAACTCGTCGTCCCACACGCGGGCAGTAGCTAAATATACTGGATTAGGCGACAGACTGAGAGCCAGTTGCTCGGCATAACTGCTTTTGCCAGAACGTGCTCCGCCTGTAATGAGGATGATTTTTTTCATAAAAACAAGCTTTCGTACTTTTATGTTGCGAATTTACATATTTTTCGTCAGAAAAGCTTAAGTTTGGATGAGTTATTCTGTTACATCATAAAAAATAAGCGCGCTAATTTTGTTCTCCACTCAAATATCCATAACTTTGTGGTATTTAATAGATGTTTGTCAATGAAAAAACAGCCTCAATTTCTGATTGCTGCTCCCACATCGGGTTCGGGAAAAACGACTATAAGTCGCGGACTGATGGATTTATTAGTGCACCAAGGGCTACGTGTGCAACCGTTTAAATGTGGTCCTGACTATATAGACACAAAATTTCATGCGCAGGTGTGCCAACGTCCATCGTATAATCTCGATACCTTTATGGCCTCAGAACAACACGTGCGTGAGCTTTATGCGCAACATGCACAGTTGGCCGACGTGTGCATAGTAGAGGGTATGATGGGCATGTATGATGGCTACGATCGCTACAAGGGATCGTGCGCTGAGATAGCTCGCGTACTGGGCTTGCCAGTCGTGCTGGTGGTAAATGCGCAAAGCGCTGCTTATTCGATGGCACCGTTGCTGAATGGATTTATGCACTTCAATGATGAGGTAGAGGTGGCGGGTGTGATATTCAACAAAGTAGGTTCGGAACGGCATTTTGCGATGTTACAGCAAGTATGCGATGATGTGCAGTTGCCGTGTTTCGGTTATTTGACCAGACAGAAGGACTTGGAGCAATCGTCGCGCTACTTAGGATTGGATTTCAGTGACATGAAACAAGATGGTGGATTGGCAGACCTAATAGGCGATCGCATTGACTGGAAGGCTTTACTGGCTGCTACAGAAAAGGAAATGCTCCCCATGGAAAAGTATGACAATATGTCTTATGATAATCACAATACAGCTGGTAATCAAAAGATTTATGTAGCTCGTAATGAAGACTCTTTTTCGTTTATTTATGCCGAGCATTTGGATGTACTGCAACGCAAGGGAGAGGTGCGATTTTTCAATCCAGAAGAAGATTTCAACTTGCCGGCTGATACTGATTTATTGTATCTGCCTGGAGGTTATCCTGAGAAGCATGCAACTGCACTGACAACGGCTGAGGTAACACGAACTTCAATAAAACATTACGTGGAAAACGGAGGACATGTGTTGGCTGAATGTGGGGGGATGATTTATTTGACTGAAGGTATTTTGGCCGATTCTGGGGCTTATTATGAAATGGTAGGGGTGTTGCCTTTCAAGATTTCCATGCGGAAACAAGACCGCAAATTGTCATTGGGCTATCGCCAGTTTACCTACGGCGGACAAGCTTTGCGTGGGCATGAGTTTCATTACACACAATTTGCTCCTGAAGGAGAGTTGCCTACATCGATGGTACAAGTGTATGATGCACGAGGCAGGAAGGTCACAACACCAGTTTTCCGTTATAAGAATGTGGTAGCAAGTTATACGCATTTGTATTTTGCTGAAAGTGGATGCCCGTTCTGGGACTGATTGTATAATGTAATAATATTGAAAATCAAATCATTATTTTATGAAAAAGATATATACAAAGACGGGTGACGAAGGTACTACCAGTTTGCGAGATGGTGTGAGAGTGCCGAAAGATGATGTACGCATTGAAGCAAACGGCACGATTGATTTACTCAACTCGCTGATAGGTAAGTTGCGGGCAATGCCAGAGGTAGGAGAAGAATGGAAACCTACTTTACTGAAGATTCAACAGGAACTAATGATTGTGATGAGTCACATTGCTACGCCTGAAAATCAGACTAATCCAAAAGTGCTGCACGTTGAGGAACTGACAAGCATGTTGGAAAGTTTCATAGATGAGTTGAATGCCAAAGCAACCGAAGGTGGTTTTATTCTACCGGGAGGCTCGTTGGCGGCAGCTGAGATTCATATTACCCGTACAGTGGCCCGGCAAGCTGAACGTCGGTTATGGACCGTCAACCGAGTGTATCCGGTGAATCCGGCCATCATGCGGTTCATGAACCGGCTCAGTGATTTCTTCTTCGTATTGACCAAAGAGTGTTGACCAATTTCGGTTTGGTACACATATAAAATTGCTCATAAAGCAATTTTTTTATAAAGAATGTTGTTGTTTAGATTTTCAAATAACGGTGCAAAGGTAAACAAAAAACAGAGAAAACCATTCACAATAAAGGTGTTTTTGGTGGTTCATCAGGCAAATGGCGTGATGCGTCTGTCGTAAGGCATAGAGCCTAAGTTCAAAGTACTTTTCATCCCTGAATCCATACGCATTTCTTTTGAGCACTTTAATCTTATTATTGATACCTTCGACTTTAGCAGTACAGATGTGTCAGTCATACCATGCTAGGATACCGGATGTCCGGATTACCATACCTGGACTTCAGACGGCGTTAATGGATGTCTTTCACCGTATCCGATGTCAGGTGGAGGTATTAGGCTACAGGATTGATGGTTTCAATATCAAGCAGATCTATCACAAGGTTCTCTAAACTGGCAGTGTAGGTGCGCTTACCATGAGCGAAGTGGATCTCTTCTTGCATATCACAACCGCAATTCTTGCACTTTATATGCTGAATCTTTGTATGAAGGACTACTGGAATGTGACCTATCGGGACGGTCTTGAAGTCGCGCCATACATAACTATTACGAATAATATGACGACTTTTACAACACGGACAGCGCATTTTATCCATACGCTTTTAGATATTCAAAACTATTTGGCTATCTTAGTAGCCGAAACTGTTGTCTGATGAACAAATTTTACTTGTTCGTGGGCAATTATTTTATAGTTTTGAATTATTCCTGCGCTTCATTCTTATGCTTCCCAAACAGCACCATTGCCACGATGGGGGCACCGATAAGGGCCGTGACCGAGTTAACCGGCAAAACGCCTTCATAGCCAGGCATGCGAGCAACTAAATTGCAGAGCAAGGCTAAAGCGGCTCCAGCTAATATGCAGGCTGGCAAGAGGATGCGGTGGTCGGAGGTGCGGAACAACGCTCTGCAAAGGTGGGGCACAGCCAATCCTAAAAACATAATAGGTCCACAATAGGCGGTAACAATGGCAGCCAATGTGCCTGAGCAACAGATAACCTGTGTGCGAGCCCATTTAACAGAAAGGCCTAAACTGCGCGCATAGGCATCACCTAAAAGCAATAAATTCAACGATTTAATGAGTGTCATAGAAATAGGAAGAAGAATCAACATCAGCGTGACGAAGAGCATCATCTGATCACCGCTGACACGCGAAAAACTACCTAATCCCCATACCACGAAAGCTTTTACGTCTTCTTCATTACTGAAAAATTTCAGTACACCAATAATGGCAGTAGCCAAGTAACCAATCATTACACCTATCACCAATAGTGTCACGTTGCCTTTTACTTTATGTGATACCCATACGATGAGTGAAAGAACAGCCATCGAACCAGCTATAGCTGCGACAGACATGGCAGCATCGCCCAGATATCCCAGGCGACTCAGTGCCACACCGCCAATAGAGCCAGAAAGCAATACTACAAAGCCTACGCCTAAGGTGGCTCCGCTACTGACACCCAAGACTGATGGACCAGCCAGTGGATTACGGAAAACGGTTTGCATTTGTAAACCGCTGACAGCCAATCCGGCACCGGCTACCATAGCCGTTAGGGCTTGCGGCAGACGGGAACGTAAGATGATGTTGCTCCATATTTCCTGTTGGTTTTCGCTGCCTATGAGTATGAGCCATACGCTCTTAAGGGGTATCTCGATAGTTCCCACAGCTAAATTGAGTGCAAACAGCACCACAATGACTATGAACAATGCTATGAGATAGGTGGTATTTTTCATGGTAAAATCTTGTAATATATGGGTTTGTAATCGGCTGGCAATACTTCTGGATGGAACACATACACCAAGTCGGATAGCAAGACATCAGGCTCGACTGGTGCCTTTTCGTAATACGGACTGCGTTTCATATTGCAGTATATCACTTGGCGTTCTTTGAAAGCTTTGAATAACTCGTTTCTGGGTTCGCTGGCCTTTAAGGCATCATAGCTGAATTCACCAGGAAAACTGTTAAGAATGCGCCAATAGTCGGCATTGGCAGCCATCGCATACAACTTCTCAAACTCAATGTTCACACCGCCGCTATTGGGATCGTCTTTGAGTACATAATCGGCGCCAGCATCGGCAAAGATCTGTGCCAGGAAACTCTTACCACCCACAGCATACCAGTTGCCTCCATGCATTTCACCGCTAAGTACAGTGGGTCTGTATGCTGCCTTAGCAGCCATTTCCTTGATGTGGTCGTAACGTTTGCAAATATCCTTATAAAGGGTATTAGCCTGGGCTTCTTGGTCAATGAACAAGGCTATGAATTTTAACCATTCTGCTTGTCCGAGTGGATGTAGTTCTTTGTAACCTAAATGTGGCACAAGCGTAATGCCCGTCTGTTTAATAGCCTCGTAGCCACCACGTTTAAAAGGAGAAATAAAGATAACATCAGGATTAGCAGCCATTACAATTTCAGCGTCGAAATAGCCTTCAGAACCAATAGAAAGAATTTTCCCATTTTCCACACGCTGCAGCACATCTTCATTGAACAAATTACGGGTACTGGTAATACCTGATACTTGGTCTAAAGCATCAAGAGCAATGAAGTCAGCCAATTGCAGCATCGTCATGCAAATGGCTGTACTGATGGGCGTGCGAATAACGGTATAGTCTTTGGGTACCTCGAACGATTGTAAATCTTTAGGAACTAAGGCAAAATGCCAAGCGTTAGAAGCTTCATTCTGTGGGTCTTGAATGTCAAGCAAGCGAATACCTTCAGCTAAATCTTTTACTTTAAATCCTTGCGCATAGGCTAACTCTATTTTTTCAGTAGTCTTGCTATTGGCACTTTGGACTGTGCCTTGATCTGGCTGTTGACCTTCGCCTTCGATAGTGGCTTTCTTGCCTTTACAGGAACAAATGAGGCAAGCTAACAAACATAAACCGAGTGTTTTGATAATGTTATTCATATATTTCTTTATTCTTTTACAAATTCTATGTCTAATTTCCCATTGGGTAAAAGAGGAGCACAATGCCGGTAACAATGCTGTATGACTACTTGGGCAAAGGCATCCAGTTCTTGTCCCGGCAGGATTTTAATAAGGTCGCGCGCCATATTCAAGTTGTCGATAAGTTGCAAATGTGCTGCTGCACATCCAGCTTCGCGCATCATTTCCTTGATGAATTTTTTGTTCATAGTGGCCTTGCGGCTATGTGTATCCAGATGTCCTTCTGCCAGTTTAACGGCTTTTCCCAACATAATGCCTATCGTTACCTGAGGAATTTGCTGTTCGCTGGCCAACCGTAGGGCTTCGCCCACATAATTGCCATATTCTACAAAAGCTTGCGTAGGCAGATTAGGATGGTTGAGCTCTAAAAGGTGCTGGCTCTTGGCTCCTGAATGAAGCACTATGTGCTTGCATTCCATAGCTTTAGCTACACCTATGCACTTCCTGATAGAGTTGATAAAGCCTTCAATGCTGAAAGGCTGAATGATGCCTGATACGCCCACAACTGAGATGCCACCAACGATGCCTAAACGAGGATTGAAGGTGCGGTGGGCTAACTCAACTCCCTCGGGTATTGCAATTGTTACTTGCAGCGTGGGTGGCTGTTGAGGTGAACCGGTGAAGTTGAATCCATCTTTTTTTATTGTTAATTGCGCCGCAAGGTGTTGATGAGCCAACGAGAGTCTTATGTTCTGGCGAATCATTTGTCGAGGTACTTTGTTGATGGCAGCTGAACCAATAGGATAATCGAATCCCGGTAGCGTGATGCGACCAATGCCTTCGCCTCCTCTGACGAGAATATGAGGCATGAGATTATCATCGTCTGCCAGGTCTTCTGCAGTCAATGAAGTATCAGGTGACAAAAGATCAATGGATGCTCTGATCTCAATGCCTTTGGTAACGTCGGGGTCATCGCCGCTGTCTTTCAGTACATAAGCATACTGATTAGCATAATGCACATCAATATGTATGGTTTCGCCATTGGGCAGAACAACGGGTACTGTAGGTGGTTGTTGCCCAGTCAGCTGATGCAAGGCGGCAACAGAAGCGGCTGTGGCACAGGTCCCTGTGGTGATGCCGCTGTGCAAGGGATAAAACTCAGGCAGGAGTTTCTCGACCATTCGGCGCAGTCCGTGTTCACCATTAACAATGTGGAAGACGGAGGGAGTAATGGGGCGGCAAACTGCAAATATTTGCATGCCACGCTCTTTCGCTTCGTTTACTTTTTCTTGAAAACCACCAGTTAGTCCGCTTTCTTTGGTAATCATTCCATCACATAGCGTTTCAATGCCTTTCTGCTGTCCTTGTACTGAGCTTCTGTTAAACTGCTCTTGTAGCTTAGAGAAATGGGCATTCTCACTATATAATAAAAGGTGGTTGTCTTCTATGCCTTGTTCGTGGGCAATTTTAAATGAATTTTCACGGTTAAGAATACGGAAATAGCAATCTACTCCTTGCTCAACAAGTGGCTTGAGCTTAGAAATAGTTTGTACACCGGTGAGTGCCAGCAAATGTTGAATGCCTTTAGCTTGAACCTGTTCAATGGCATCTTGGTAATCGTTACACCAAATAATGGCTGGATCTCTGGGAGGAAAGATACGCTCGAAACGAATGGCTGGCAAGGATAAGGTAGAAGCTACATGGGCTACCGTTTGGTGCAACACTTCTGCAAAGGGGTGTGCGGCATCAATGAGTAATTGAATTCCATGTTCTTTGCAGAAAGTAGTGAGCTTGTCAGCATCCATTGCTCCTTTGAGGCGGTGACCGTGTTGGAGTACAACTTCCTGCTCGTCGCCTCGCGTTGAGTAGTAGTAAGGATTGCCTGCTTCTTCGAGCTTTTTGATAGCGATCCTTCCTTCGGTTGTACCTCCAAATACTAAAATCATACCTTCCTTTTTATTCTATTTTTAGGATATGTCTATTTATTTATCTTCACCTTTCCTGAACAAATGCGTGAACTGTTTGTTATACAATTCCGACAGTCCGTGGCGATTATCGATGGCATCACCAACTACCAGCATGGTGGTGAGCGTTAGCTTATTATCTTTTACGATTTTAGCTAAATCTTTCAATTCTCCGCGATAAATGCGCTGATCTTTCCAAGTAAGGTGATAGCAAGCTGCTACGGGTGTGTTTTCAGGATATTCCTGAAGAAGTTCACGTTGCACATCATCAACAATGGCAGCACTCAGGAAGATGCACATAGTGCTTTGAGAGCGGGCCAAAAGGTGCAACTTCTCTTTGTCGGGCATAGGTGTTCGGCCTTCTCCTCGTGTGAGAATAATGGTTTGCACACGCTCAGGTATTGTGAATTGTGAACGCAGTTCAGCTGCAGCAGCCAAAAATGAAGATATGCCGGGCGTGATGTGATAGTCAAGTCCCCATTGGTCGAAATAATTCATTTGCTCTTGAATAGCGCCAAAGATACAGGGGTCGCCGGTGTGTAAGCGAACAATGTATTTGCCATCATCGTAAAATTTCTTCATGAGGTTTACTTGCTCTTCTAAAGCCATTGATGCAGAACTGAGAACGGTGGCGCCAGGTTTATGGCATTCTGTTAACTCTTTGGGAACCAAACTGCCTGCATATAAAATCAAATCAGCTTTCTCTAACAATTTCCTGCCGCGAACAGATACCAGATCGGGATCGCCTGGTCCAGCGCCAACAATCTCAATGTGTCCGTGCTTGGGCGTACGCAAATGGGCATAATCAATGGCCAGTGCTGCCGTCCAGTTTTTGCCTTTCACTTTTTCAATGATCAGTTTTCCTTTATTTGAACCCAAAATAGCAGCTGCCTCGCAGACACTGGGAGTACCCACATGCTTCAATACCGTATCGCTGGGGTGGGGCACTTCCACTTGGGCTAATTGTTCGGCTGTAAAGAAAGTAACTTTATTTCCGTATTCATTTTTTAATACTTCGACAAAAGGTTCGTCGGCTTTCACATCAATTGTACAGTAATGATGCGAGCAGGGCAGCACCCCCTTTTCGGCAAATGCCTGATCTATTTCATCGTAGATCTCAAGGGGATTGGATGCTTGGTGCGCCAATCCAAAACCTATGGTACCTATCATAGGTACAAAATGGAGCTCTAATACTCCGTCGGGAGCTGAATGCATAAAGGGAGAAACGATGATGACCAGTTTGTATTTGCTGGCTATCACTTCGTCCATGCTGTTGACAATACTAACGTGTGATGGGAGGGTACTCTCCAGATAATCAGTACCATCGTCGTGTGCTTCGAGTAGTAAAGCGGTGGGCTGACCGCTCACAAAAGTGGCAATAATCTTATTCATGTCATCACCCCATAAATCGGAAGCTATCGACCAGTCAAAACGTTTCTCAAACGTGTCAAGCGCCCAAAGACCGCTGATGTCACTTTGCGTAGTGATAACGGGTATAGCCCCTAAAGCATTGGCAATTTGCTGGGTGAGTTCGTTAGCACCGCCAACATGTCCTGACAGCACAGAGATGACTTGTTTACCCAGACTGTCTATACATACCACTGCAGGATCTGTGTGTTTGTCTTTTATATACGGAGCGATGGTACGAACACAAATGCCCATGGCTCCGATAAAGACAAAAGCATCGTAGTTTTCCCACATATTGCCAACCTGTGTTCGATTTAGTAATTCTCCTTTGAATTGTTGGCATAGGGTGGCAGCTATATTTTTACCCGTTTCGTTTATGTAAATTATTGCTATTTTCATAACGTAGCTTTTATAATTTCTATGGGGTTATAATCGTTGAGTGCAACATGCATAGATGGTTGCAAAGCAAAACCTTGTGTGGTTGCTGCTTCTTTGAAAGCTTGTTGACTGTCTTTGCTAACGGAATTGAACACAACACAACCACCAGGTAATAAGACGCTCTTGATGCGTTCCAGCATAAGAGGAAGTTGACCGTTATGTCCTCCTATGAATACGGCATCGGGCTGGGGCAGTGAACTAAGGTCTTGTGTAAGGAAATCGCCTATTAAACTAATGATGCCGGGAGCTCCAAATCGCTGAGTATTGGTTTGCATAAGGGCCTTTCCTTCCTGTCGAACTTCAAACGCAACTATTTGGAGATGTGGAAACTGCAGCTTTGCTTCAATACTGATAGAACCTGTACAGAAACCAATGTCCCACAGTGTATGTTTCTGATATAAATCAAGAGTTTGCAATGACAGCAGTCGGATAGGGGCTTTGGTAATCATTCTGGGGCGTCCTTCCAAAATAGCAAACTGATTGTCGGGAATTCCGAATAATCTTGGTTTAGTCTGTGCCGCTTGCAGGATGATGCAATTAGGACTGCTAAATGATTGCTGACTGGCTTCAGACAAAGTGAGATGGGTGACTCGCTCGACTTCTGGATTGCCTAAATGTTCCCCTACACACATTTTGTATTGGTCGTATCCAAAATCAAGCATGCGCTGGGCAATGCTGCCTGGAGTATGTTCCCGGTTGTCGGTTAGCACACCTATCTTGGGGACTCTTTCAATCAATGCTCTGTCGAATTCATGCCACGGACGACCGGTGAGTGAAACTATACGCATGTCGTGATAAGGCATCAGTATGCGGTGGGCCAATGTTTGTAAGGAATTAAAAGAAGGGATGAGCTCTATGGAGGCATTGGGCATCTCACGCAGAATGGTGTTAGCAAAACCGAAGAACAACGGGTCGCCTGAAGCAAAAACTACGATGGTTTGATGCGTGCGAAAAAGATCCTCATATTGTTTAAAGACATTGGAAAGTGGTACAGTAATGTCAATCCAAACGGCATCGTCTGGCAGTAAATTGGCCACAATTTCGTGGTGACGTTTTCCTCCGCTAAACACTTTTTCTTTAGCAATATGCGCTAATGCAGCAGGTTCTAAAAAAGGTTGCTGTGCATCACTTAGTCCTATGACAACAAAGTTCTTCATGCTTCTTCACCCATAAAATGTTTTGTTTCTCGCTTCAGTTTACCTAATTAGATTTATTGATAAAATACATAAATCTTCAACCTTCATGGTTAAAGGTCCCTTCCCGGCCATAAAGCCGCAGCATCATTAAAACACAAGATGGAATTAATCAAGGTGGCTGCTAAGTTGCTGCCTCCCTTGCGACCTTCCACAATGAGTTTGGGAATATTTTTGAAAGGTTTTACCATATGTTTAGATTCTCTGACATGCACAAAACCAACAGGTGAGGCTATGATGCCAGCCGGATGGGCTTTACCCTTACGAATCAATTCACACAGTTCCATCAAGGCGGTGGGGGCGTTGCCAAAAGCAAAAATTGCATCTTCTGGGAAATCTTCTACTGCCAGACGAATGCCTGCTTGTGTACGGGTAATTCCTTTCTCATCAGCCATTTGCTTAACTCGAGGGTCGTCTAAATAGCATTTTGCATCTACTCCTAATCGTTGCAAGGCTCCCTTTCGGATGCCACTTACCACCATTGTTACATCGGTAATGATGTGCTTGATGCGCCCACTTTCTACTCCATCATATAGGGTTTCAACTGCTTGGTCATCAACCAATAAAATATTTTCCATATCGAAGTCGGCGGTGGTATGGATAGCATGTAGGAGTGACCATTTACGACCCAGTGGAATATTTTTGTCTTTCAATTCTTTTTCAATGGTACGGAAACTCTCAATCATGATGCTTTGTCCGACTTTCAAAGCTGGTTCTATGTTTTCGTTGCGGTAATAGCCACGAGGTGTAATCATAGTGTTTTGCCAATTGTATGATTGTGAGTTACCTATGATAACAACAGTAAACATATCAACGTCTTCAGGATTGAAAGCCGCCAAGGTGGTTACAGTAACTTCTTGTTCCGGACGTCCTGCCTGCCGCACAAAACCTACTGGAGTATCTTCACTGCGTCCATGCTGCAGGAAGAGTTCCTGTAGGCGATAGAGTTGCCAATATCTGCCCACACTCTTAGGGTTATAAACAGCCGTTACGAAATCGGCTTCGGCTGCAGCTATGATGCGTTTTTCAATTTTATCCCAAGGAGTCATTAAATCACTCAAGGATATGAGACACAAGTCGTGACCGATAGGGGCTCCCAGCAAAGAAGCTGCTTTTTGGAAAGCACTGATGCCAGGAATAGAAACAACCTCGATATTGCTATTGTGCTCTTTCTTCATTTCGAAGATTAAAGGGGTCATACCGTAGATGCCAGCATCACCAGAACTGATGACCACAACGGTGTGGCCTTCTTCGGCCAGCATAAAAGCTTGCAGGGCTCTGTCACGTTCTTTCTTCATGCCAGTATCTATGCATTGAGCACCTTCATGCAGATAAGGCTTGACAAACTGGAAATAGTATTTATAGCCTACTACCACATCGGCTTCATTCAAGGCTTCTCTGACAGCTGTGGTTATATCGGCTTCATTTCCAGGTCCAATGCCTGCTACAATAATTTTTGGTTGTTTCATTTGTTATATCTTTCTAAATTGAAAAACGATTTCTCTGTTGTCGGTAAGCAGACTTACTGAGAGGTGAGTATGTTGCAAAAATAGTGATTTACTTCAACATATTTTTAATATGTTGGATATAAATGTCTCTGATGGCTTTGAATTCACCTAACCCTTGCAGTTTGATAGATACTTCGAAACCTTGTTGCTCGAAAAGTTCTTTCCATTCTTTGGCAATGTCATTTCTTGCATGATCACCTGCAGTAAGTAACAATGGGCGAAGCTCTACTTTTTTCACTTTGTCTTGCTTAAGTTTTTTCAAAGTCATATCTTGTGTAGGATAACCTTCGATGGTGGAGACATACCAATTGTTTTGACCAGTCTCTTGCAGCATAGTTTGCATCATTGCATAAACTGCGGTAGAAGGATGGGTGGTTCCGTGACCAACCAACACAACTGATTGGTTTTTCGCTGCAGCATCGACAGATAAAATTCTCAACACTTCTTTGCAATCTTCTACACTGTATAGTAGGGGATTACCTGCTACCAACTCTTTGAAGAATGGTCGTAGAGAGGCAATCGTTTCTCTAAGATAGGTCATTTCGTAACCTTCCATCAATGTGGTGCTTTGTACGTAAACGTGTTCGTAACCGTCCGCACGTAACTGCATCAATGCTTCTTGTGGACTGTAGATGCGCTCGCCTCGTTTACCCCAGATATTTCTGATAATAGCAGACGCATAAGCTTGTCTGACTTCCATATCGGGGAAAGCAGCCTTTACATCGTTATTCACTGTTTCTAATGACAAAGTTCTACCTTCAGGCTCTGTAGTACCAAAGTGCACCATCAAGATTGCAGTCTTATCAGCTTGTGCAAATGTAATGATGCTGACACACAGCAATATGGCAAATAAACAAATTTTTTTCATGTTTATTATGGGTTATTTAAATTTAATATTCAATCCTATAGTGATCATTCTGCCAGGTGAAAGCAAAGCATAGTTGACACCCTTTGGACGGCAGTCTTTCTTGTTAAAGATATTGTCGATACCGATACTTGGTTCCAACTGAACATGTTTCAGATGATCGAATGTGTGGCGAGTATTGATGTTCCAAAGACCATATCCAGGCGCATCGTCTTCGTCGGGAAACAAACGCTTGCTTTGTAAACGGCCATTCAGGTTAATATTTAAACGGTAATAACCCCAACTGTGAGAGTAGTTAGCAGCAATGGTCCCCGTGTGACGAATGCTGCGTTCTATGTTCTGCCACACACCATCAAGTTTACCACGAGAATAAGTGTAGCTATAGTTTCCGCTAACAATAAAACCTGGGAAAAGGTTGGCAGAAGCGTCAACTTGCACACCACGAATGATAGCCCGGTCAAAGTTAACATAAATGCTGTAGTCTTCCAGACGAGCTATTTGTTCTTCTGTTAATTGCAGATTTTTGCGTGACCAATCAATCACTTCATCAGTAATAGGATAGGACTTACGGGTAATCATGTCGTTCAGGTAGTTCAGATACCCAGTTACCGACACACTGAATTTGTCGGTCCTATATTCAGCATTCAGTGATACATAGTTGCTCTTACCCGCTTTTAATTCTTTGTTGCCAATTGTGATTGTAGGCTTTTTACCCGCATTGTCATTGTAGTATTTGTAATACAACTCACTTAATTGTGGCGACAGGAAACCATGTGCATAAGTAGCTCGCAGGTTAAAGCCTCCAATGGAGTACATAAGGGTAGCTTTCGGGCTGAAATGACTGCCTGCAAGTTCGTGGTAGTCATAACGTGCACCAACAGTAGCTTTGAATGCCTTCCATTTTACCTCATGTTGTGCGTAAGCAGAAAGGGTATAAGCAGAACCTTCTACATTACCGCTGGATGATTTCAGTTTGTCCTGGCGGGTATTCAAACCAAACACAGTGTTACTGTTTTCTGTAAAATGGAAAATGCCGCGCATTTCAGCGTTATAATATTTCTGATGCTTACTCATGGTATAGTCACCTGGTTTATAACTTTGATAATCTGTAATAAATTTGTGACTACCTTTATAATTATCAGCTGTGAGGTCCAACTTGATAGAGTTCTTGTTGTCTATGCGGTATAAACCTCCTCCTTCAAATCGCCACGATTCGTTGTGAAGGTCATAATTAAAGCCACCATTAGTACCTTTCACCTTAGGAGGGCGGTTGGTTAATTTCCAATAATAATTGCCGCTGGCATAGAACGATAGTTTGTCATTTGGCTTGAATGTAAATTTATGATTTACTGAATTTGAGTGATAGCCAAATGACATGGGATAGACGGTTTCGCGCAAGCTGATAGTGCCATCTTTCTCTTTGACTGTCTCGTAAGGAGAGTTCTGCCAGTTATTGGCTTGGGTATGTCTAAAAGCTGTAGATGAACCAAATTTGCCTTTGGCAATATCGAGATTTACATCTTGTGTGTATTGGCCTTTTCCGCTGTATTTGCTATTGCTGGTAAATGTTATTTCATCTTCTGGATCGTTGGTAATGATGTTGATTACACCGGCTATAGCATCAGAACCATAGATAGATGATGCAGCCCCATTAAGTACCTCAATGCGTTTTACGCGACTCATGTCTATTCGTTCGAGGTCGATGTTGTTAGACACATCACCAATGAGTTTGTGGCCATTTATAAGAATCAGCACATATTTGTTGCCCAACCCGTTCATCATAAGATAAGAACCCATTGATGTGGGATTAAATGAAAGAGATGGAATCATCATAGTCATAGCTTGCTGGAAATCCATGATGCCGGCACGTTTTATTTCGTTGGCTGTTACCACAGCTACAGGAGCAGTGGTGTTTTTCAAACGCTGGTGTGTACCGGTACCTGTTACAACTACAGGATTTAATTCGAATTCCTTAGTTACATCGGGATTTTGTCCCATGCGCCTTATTGCCGTGCTATCTTGCTGAATTGTATTTGTATCATTGGCAAGTGATGTTAGAGTGATAAACGATAGTAAAGCAGCTAAAAAAATTATAGACATAATATAATCACTTTATTTACATAGAAACGGG